>NZ_JBRJXU010000143.1:0-50797 GCF_057467645.1 Zarconia sp. | reverse complement strand
ACCTTCAAAGGTTTCCAACAGTTTGATGGATTCTCCCTGACGCTGCCACAGTTGAATCGTGTTGTCTTCACTGCTCGATGCCAAAAACTGACCGTCGGGACTAAAACGAACGCTGTGAATCTGGTCTTTGTGGGCGCGAATGGTTTGGATTAGCCTTCCGTTGAGCTTCCAGAATTTTAAGGTGGCGTCCCCAGCACTGACGACAAATTGACCTTGGGGATCGAAGGTAACAGCATTCACGTCTTGGGTATGTCCTTTGAGGGTCGCCACTAAGGTGCCATCGAGCCGCCACAGTTTCACGGTATCGTCGCTACTCGAAGAGGCCACCAGTTGACCGTCGGGGCTAAAACTGACATCGAGTACCAGACCGTGATGACTCGATCGCGAATCGCACTTTTTCCCCTTCGCCAGATCGGGCGTGGTTTCGGTATCGACAAAGGTGCGAATCAGTTTTCCCTCTCGACTCCAAAGCTTCACCGTACAATCTTCACTACCCGAGACGAGGTATTGACCATCGGGACTGAAATTGAGTGCGTAGACTTTATTGCGATGACCTTTGAGGGTGGTGACTTGAGTTCCGTCGAGTTGCCACAACTTGACGGTTGAATCCCAACTCGCAGAGGCTAGAAGTTCGCCATCGGAACTGAATCGGACTTTGGTGACCGGTTCCTCATGATTGAGCTGGCGCATGAAAGCACCGTCAGCTTCCCAAAGTTTGACTGTGCGATCGGTACTGGCACTGGCGATGGTTTGACCGTCGGGACTGAAGCTCACATCCCAGACGCTATCCCGATGCCCTTCGAGACGATTGCGCTCTTTGACGTGGTAAAGAGATTGTAATAAAGCCGTCGCTAATCGTAACTCATATATAGAATCAGTTTTCTTCAAGTTCTTCCAATGTTGCCAAGCCCTCAGACTTTCGAAAACAGCATAAAATTTTTGCTCATTCAATGATAATAAATCGATACTTAGGGTTTTCTCAATAAGTTCTAAACGGTGTTTTTCCTTTGCAAGATACTGTCGTTTAACTTCAACTCTTCTCCAAGATATACTCGTTATAATCGAAACTAAAATCAGCCAAATAATTCCTAACAAAAGGAGTCTGAGTTTATTTCCTTGCTGCAAAACTAACATTTGGCTTTGTTTGCGATCTGCCTCAGCTTTAGCCAGCTTTTCAATTAAATTGACCTCATTGTGCTTGCGAATCGATGAGGCAATGTAGTCGTGTACCAGTTGGTAGCGTAGTTCGCCCTTGCCGGAAACTTCCTGTACCAATCCCGAACCGGTGCAGACGGTGAGTACCCAATTGAGGGGGGAGATGGGGGCAGGGGAAAAAGATGACACGGGGACGCGGGGACGCGGGGAGGCGGAGAGAAGAGAGACGGAAGAGGCAAGGGTGGAGAATTGTTCTTCTTTGATGCCGAGTTTCTTGAGGTCTGCGGCTAATTCCGATCGCGTTTTTGCCGGTCGAAACTTCTTCTCATCCGTGAGTAAAAACAGCACCAACTCGGCCACCGACCGATATTCCCGACCGCAATCGTCTACCACCCGAGCCAAATAGCGCCGCACCAGGGCTTTTTTAGGCCCGCGCTGCCGATATTCCGCCAGGGTGGTAATATTTTCTTCCTGTAACTGCGCCCCCACCACTTGCAGTTCGATGGGGCGAACTTTGCCGTACCCGGCATCTAAATCCGCTACCAGCGCATCGATTAAATCCGGTTGGATGGGGAAATTTGCCCGTTCCGTCTGTTGTGCGATTATGACTTTCGCCTCATCGGAACTAAAATTACCGATTTTGTAGAGGACGTGACGGCTGAGGATGTCGTTGTCGATACGATCGAATCCCGGTCGGTTCAGCAGGTGGTGCAGGTAGTCCCGGCGCAGGGAAAACATGAGTTTGAGTGATAGCACTTCCATCGCTTTTCCCAAAAACTCAAATAGGGGATTGCGCAGGTTTCGCCGGGAATACTGGAAAAAGAACTCCTCGAACTGGTCGAAAATCAGCACCGTCAGCAGGTTTCGTTCCTCGTTTTCCCGCAACTGCGCCAAGATTGCCGCCTCTGACTCCAGGGGCACTTCCGGGGAAATACCCCGTTCCGCCAGCGCCTCCCCCAGCAACCGTCCCAACTCCCCCAGCCAGTCTCGATACGATCGCACCACCACTGGGAGGGCATCCCGATAGCCGATGGGTTTGCGTTTCAGTGCCGGAACCAATCCCCCCGTTACCAGAGAACTCTTCCCCACACCGGAGTAGCCGTAGAGAACCGTCACCTTGCTGTGGTTGTCCCCGACTCGCTTCACCAGTTCGTCTACATCCGGCTGCCGTCCCGAAGCGATGATTTCCGGGGCGATGGTTTTCGGGTAAGAACGATTCGAGGCTTCCCCCAACTGGGCCTCGCGCCGCGCCTGGAGTCGTCCCGCCCCCAGAAATGCCCGCAAGCCGAACTGCTGCTCGATGGAACGCCGTTGTTGCTTGTACTCGAAGGCTGTCGGGTAGTTCCCCACCTCATAGTATCCCGATCGCAATGCTTCCAAAATCTGGACGTACAGTTCCGGTTCAGACTCCGGCTGCATCTGGGTGAGGGCTTCCTCTAGGTTCGCCAAACTCTGTTGACGTTCCCCCAACTGCTGCCGCGCCGTTGCCAGGAGAAACAAATATTCGCTGCGATGGTAGGACGGGGTTGAGGATGAGGATGCTCCCGATGCCAGTGCTGACAGTGCTTCCCGAGCGAACTGCCGCGCCTCTTGCCACTTCTGGTTCTCGATCGCCACCCGCGCCAGAAACCCGAGCGATCGCGCCCGTCGGAAGGGGTTATCGTAGGTTTGGTGGAGTGCTAACGCCCGCCTTCCCAGGGTTTCCAGATCATCCGGGCGTTCCAGCCGTTGCAGCACGTCCCCCACGGCATTGATAAACTTCGCCACCAAATCCGATCGCCCAGCCGCCTCAAATCCCGCCACGCATCCCTCGAAGTACTGCCGCGCCCGATCGCATCCCGTCTCGAACTCCCGGCGATCGCGCACTGCCCGATTTCGCCACCAGACTCCCAAACAGTAGCGCAAACAGGCTTCCCGTTCCCAATTCCCCAGTTCTCGCCACAGCGTCAAACTTCGATCGAAATGCTGCCGCGCCTCCTGGGCTAAGGGGTCTGCTGCCCGACCCAATAGAAATTCTAAATCTGCCTCCAGAGTTGCGTCCAGTTCGAGATCGCGATCCCCATTTCTTGCCTGGGTTAAATCCCGCTGGGCGAAGGTAAATTCCGCCCCCGAAAGCATCTGTGTCGCCCTATTTTCTCCCGCATCATCGATAAATCGTTCTGCTCCCATCTCCAGCATTCGATCGAATTGGAAATCGGCTGTTTGTCGCACCCATGCGATTAATTCATCCGGTGCAATTTTAAATCGCTTGGTCGTACCGAAACTCTCGAAATTCGGCGCATTCTGCATTAAGCTTTCGAGAGTGCGATCGTCGAGCCAAATCAGAATTGTAAACCGGCAGCGCTGGCGAATTTCCTCCCGACTTCGATCGGTCACCCCCCAGAAGCGATCGAGTTCCTCGACTTTCTCCAAACCCAGTACAACTAAAATCTTTGGGACATCCTCGCCCAATGCTTCCTCGATTTCCCGTAATAAACTCTGGCTGCGTTCTCCTAATTCAATCTTCCGAATTTCTCCCTCGTAAATGTCGTGCAATCGCGTCATTAATTGATGGCGAAATTTGATATAATCACAATGAGATAATATCAGCTTAAACTGACCTTCAGACATTTCTATCGCCCAACTCAGTTGTTGCAGCGATCGTTCGTTATCCGCCGTCAAATTAATTTGAGAATCCAAGTTCGTATTCTCAGGAAAATCCGAAATACTCATAGAATTTCGAGGAGGCGAACGGCTTCCAGTTGCTAGCACACCTCGATATTGTAGCAAACCTAATAGATTGTAGAAACGTAGGATGTATTAGAAGGCGATCTATTTTGCGATCGACCAAAACTTAAAATCCGTATTCATGCATCAAAAATAAATTCGACTATAGAGGATTCTGGGATTCAAGCCAAACCCTCAAAAATTCAGTACACTAGATTGTGAAAGTTTCTATTATCGAGAATCGGCGATAAATAGCTATGTCTTTCGACACTTATAACAATATTGCTCAAGTTCTCCAAGAATATCAGATAACTTTATCAAAGGCTGGGGACAATGTTTAGACGAACTGGTTGCCATACCAAAAATAAATGATTTTGGAGACCGACAAACTCTTCATAAAATCGTCACTAACGTACAAGTTTTGCAATTTAGGAAACTCAAATTGAACACCTTTACCAAAGAAATTAAACTCTACACAATATACGATACAGAGCGCTTATTATCTGCCGTAAATTATGTTTTTAATTGCTGTGAATAAGACCTTGTAAAACTTGAAAAATGGAAAATAAAAATAATTCTTAACTGATAGCAAACCCATCATACTGCCGGAGAAAAGGCGAGTGATAGGCGAGTACGATATCTTGTTTCGGTACCCCCAAATCGACTAATTCCAGCGCAACCCCAACTTCCGTTCCGTCATATTGAATCCAAAATTTTTCCCCAATAATATCAATATGCACGATCGCCCCAAAAATGCGCTGATTTCCATCCCATCCCGCATGAAATATTTGGTAGCGATCTCCTTCAGAATCGAAGCACTGACAAACTTCAATTTCACCCGGAAAAGGTTTGATGTGAGTGTAGGGTTCGAGTACCTGTCGAACGAGTTTGCGATAGCGAACTAACTTGTCTGTAGCGATTAATTTATCCATTCTACGATTGCCTCCGTTTCTGGCTCGAATACAATCAGTTTGATTTGATAGGTTTGAAGACTGAGTTGGGGTAAATCTCGTCGAAAAAAAGTTCGATATATCTCTTCGGTAATAGCTAAATATAACGTTCTATCGGGCTGTTTAACCTGTAAAACAGCTCGATAGTTTAAAAACTGCCCCAACGCTGTATGAAACTCCGATATTGCAGAAGGGCGGAGAAAACTCTTCACCTCTACGGCAATTTTCTCGCGATCGCGTTCGGCAGTAATCAAGCGTTCTGCGGCTAAATCGATTCGCAGTTGGTCATCTCCAAGCCGCAAATACAGCGGGTCGTCAGTTATGCTCCAATTCTCCTTTTGTAATGCCGATTTTACCGTTTCGTGGAATATATCTTTTGCCGACATATCAATATTTTATCGAGATTCTTAGAATCGAGGATTTAATAGACTTCTGCGATTGCATGAGGTCTGCTGATTCCCCGAGGGCATCGTATAGACGACGTGGCAGTGCAACTTCGTCAGCCACTCTCCGCGATCGATAAATAAGTATTCCTGCTGGGGTCGTCCGAAGGGTTTCGGCAGGTTATCCACTCGATCGAGATTATCCACGATCGCTACCAATCCACGCTTTCCCTGCTTCTGCAACGCCGCGATCGCCGGTTCGAGCAATTCCCGATTAATCGCTTCGAGTAACTTCGAGGTTTGCGGCCCCAAATACTGATTCAGCTTCTCTCGCAACCCAGCATCGCTTTTTGCCTGGGCGGTGAGTTCCCCAATCCCAAAAGAGAGCGAAAACTTATCGTCTTTGCTGGTAAACCCCACATCTCCCACGCCGGGAATCTTACCCTTGAGGCCCAAGATCTCTGCGTTTAACACCCGCGTCGCCCCCTCTAGCAACGCTTTGAAACCACTGGGTTCTTCCAGGTTGAGGGCTTCGAGTTCTTGAGCGATTCGACGGGCGATCGCCAAAAATACATCGGCAATGTCCACATCCGTGATCTCCAAGTCCTTATCTGACTCGAAATAGATGACTAAAAATCCATCCCGTTCCAACTCCGTTTTCAGCTTCAGCAACTCTGTCGATTTCCCGCAGCCGATATGCCCGGTAAACAGGGTACAGGTGGGTTCGTCCGGTGAAAAAAAGGTGATGCGCTGCTTAATTTTATCGACGATCGCCCCCCCGCGCACCGAGGAAAAATCAATATAATACTGCCGATCTTCGGACTTCTCTACATTCAAAGTGCGACTGGGATCGGTGGCTTTAAAAAATTTCCGTAAATCCAATGTCATAAACGATTTGGCTTAGCGATCGATTCTTAGAGTCAGTGTATCCAACGCTTCGGGGTTTGTCTGTTTCGGGATCTCAATTCGATCGAACTTCCCGTGCGGCGAGCTTTATCTAGGGACGCGGTAGCGCTAGACTCAGTAGAGTTCGATCGCATGAAAACGACATGGCAATATTACACGGTAGCTGGCTGAGTGCACCTCGAGGCCGTCGTTTCTTCATTTGGGGGGAAACTTGGCGGCGACTCGAACAGCTCGATTCTCCCATTCCCGATGCCATGTCCTCCCATCCTTTCGGGATGAATGCCGGAGAACTTCAAGAATTCCTGACAACATTACGGGTCGATCGTCGCCTCAGTTATTCAGTACTCGCCGATGCCATCGACCCCCCGAAAAAAGGCAAACGCCGCAGCTCAAGCCATCCGAATCGCTGGCAATCGATCGCCATCGCCCTCCCCACCCAAATTCTCGATACCGGAGAACGCATTCCCCAACACTCTGCGGCCGAACCGGTCTCGGAACTCACCCCCGTTCCCTGGCAAGTGGAAGGATTGTGCCTGAGTCCAAAAGAGGCGATCGACGTTTTGCAAACCTTACCCTTAGGGGGCATTGCCGACACCGAAACCTTTATGGGAGCAGATCTGCGCTTCTGGTCTCACGTTGCCCGGTGGACGCTGGATTTGCTCTCGCGGCGAAAATTCCTCCCTGGTATTGCCCGTACCGCCGATGGGGATGCGATCGCCTGCTGGCAACCCTTACTCGATAGCGGTATCGATCGCGATCGCCTGGGACGCTTCGCCAAACAGATGCCCCCCACCTGTTTGAGCTATTTCGACCCAGCAACCCTCGACCCAGAGTCGATCGCCACTTTCGCCGCCAATTTTACCCCCGGCAACGCCCAACTCAACATCCCCCTACCCCAAGACGTACTGCGGGACTTTCTCCAGGGAAGCATCGACGCGCAAGTGCGGACTCTCTCCGACGACACCGAACCCACCGTCAGTGGCGATGTCGGAATTTGGCTGAAAGCCCTCACCACCCCAAAGACCAGCCCCACCCTCAAACCCAAAACTGTCGAAGCCCTAGAAACGGTAATCTCCACCTGGATCGCCCCCGTCGCCCCCTACCTCGCCGGACAAAACCAGTTTCGCACTTGTTTTATCTTGCAACCGAGTCACAAACGGGATTGGACTTTGGAATACGTCCTCCAAGCCGCCGACGAACCGGATTTCCTCATCGGCGCGAAAGTTGTGTGGAGTCACGCTGTCGAACAATTTAACTATCTCGGACGCACCATCGAACGTCCCCAAGAAACCCTCCTGAGTGGTTTGGGTCTCGCCTCGCGTATGTATCCTCCCCTTGAGGAAAGCCTGCAAACCCAGCGTCCGACTTCATGTCGTCTCACACCCATCCAAGCCTACGAATTTCTCAAAAGTATGGTGTGGCGGTTCCAGGACAGCGGTTTGGGGGTGATTCTGCCCCCCGGTCTCGATCCCGAAAATACCACCGGTCGGCTGGGGTTGAGCATTCGCGCTGAGTCTCCGGGCAAACGCCGCCAAGGGATGGGTTTGCAAAGCTTGCTCGATTTTAAGTGGGAACTGACCCTCGCCGGACGGCGCATTTCAGCGGCCCAGTTCGAGGAACTGATTACCCAAGGCAGTCCGATCGTCGAAATCGATGGAGAATGGGTGGAGTTGCGACCGGGGGACGTGCGGGCGGCCCAGGCGTTTTTGCGCGAACGTCAAGACAAAATGTCCCTATCCCTCGAAGATGCCCTGCGCATGAGTTCTGGGGATACCCAGGTGGTGGAAAAGCTGCCGGTGGTCAGTTTTGAAGCCAGCGGTCCCCTGGAGGAGTTGATGTCGGTGCTGATGGGGAATACCACCCTCGAACCCGTGGATGCACCGGAGGCATTTCGCGGGGAGTTGCGACCCTACCAGGCACGGGGGGTGGGCTGGCTGGCTTTTCTGGAACGCTGGGGATTGGGGGCCTGTTTGGCCGACGATATGGGTTTGGGGAAAACCATCCAGACGATCGCCTTTTTGCAATACCTCCAGGAAAAAGGAACCCTCGACGCGCCGGTTTTGTTGGTGTGTCCGACTTCGGTGTTGGGCAACTGGGAACGGGAGGTGAAGAAGTTCGGTCCCTCTCTCAAAACCCTCGTCCATCATGGGGATAAGCGTTTGAAGGGGAAAACCTTTGCCAGTACGGTGGCGAAGAAAAACTTGGTAATTACCAGTTTTTCTTTGGTATACCGGGATTTGAAAGATTTGCAGAAGGTGGACTGGCAGATAACGATTCTCGATGAGGCCCAGAATATTAAAAATGCCTCGGCGAAGCAATCTCAAGCAGTGCGGGAGTTGGAATCGACTTTCCGCATTGCCCTGACGGGAACGCCGGTGGAGAACCGCCTCACGGAATTGTGGTCGATTTTGGATTTTCTCAATCCCGGTTATTTGGGGGGACAAAACTTTTTCAAGCGTCGGTTTGCCATTCCCATTGAAAAGTATGGGGATACCGCTTCTTTGGAAACGTTGCGATCGCTGGTACAACCGTTTATTTTACGTCGCCTGAAAACGGATAAAACCATCATTCAAGATTTACCGGAAAAACAGGAAAGTGCGGTATTTTGTCCGCTATCAGCCGAGCAAGGACGGTTATATCAAAAAGTGGTGGATGAGTCTTTGGGAGAGATCGAATCGGCTGAGGGAATTCAGCGCCGGGGTATGGTTCTCTCGCTACTGGTGAGGCTTAAACAAGTGTGCGATCATCCCCAACTTTTAGAACTTTCGGCAAAGGGGTCAAAATCGAAGGCAAAACCGTCAATCGCCGATTTTGAGTCGTTTGCGAAATCCTCTGGGAAATTGCAGCGTTTGGAGGAAATGCTCGAAGAGTTATTATTAGAGGGCGATCGGGCGTTGATTTTTACTCAGTTCGCTCAATGGGGTAAGCTTCTGCAACCCTATCTCGAACGGAAATTCGGGCGGAAAATTCTGTTTTTATACGGTTCGACGCGCAAAAACAAGCGAGAAGAAATGGTCGATCGATTCCAACACGATCCTCAAGGACCGCCGATTATGATACTGTCGATTAAAGCGGGGGGAACGGGGTTAAATTTGACCCGCGCCAACCACGTGTTTCACTACGATCGCTGGTGGAACCCGGCGGTGGAAAATCAGGCAACCGATCGAGTGTTTCGCATCGGACAAACCCGCAACGTACAAGTTCATAAATTTGTCTGTACGGGAACTTTAGAAGAGAAAATTCACGATTTAATTGAAAGTAAGAAAGCCCTTGCCGAACAAGTAGTGGGGTCTGGAGAAGATTGGTTGACTGAACTCGATACCAATGGATTGCGGAATCTGCTATTACTCGATCGGAATGCGGCGATCGAAGAAGAAGAGTAGAGGGGTGTAGGGTGGGTAATGGCGGCGATAGTATATTTCTTTCGATCGCGCTTCGTCATCAGTTTATTGACACGATTGAAACAATAGGTTGTTTCTATTCCTCATTCCCGATTCTCTATTCCCCTTTTCTTAGAAATTTATAATCATCTATAACCGTTTGAAATAAAGAGAATTTATTCATGCAAAGCCAGGGAACGAATTACGAGATCGATTCAGATCGAGAATGGTGGGTGCAGCAATGGCTGGCCCTTCTCGATAAATATCGGTTTAAAAAGCGCTTGGAACGAGGTCGAAATTACGCCAGACAGGGAAACGTCCTCAATATTGACTTTGAAGGGGATAAAATCGTATCTCGCGTTCGAGGTAGCGAACCGGAACCTTACGAACAATCTTTATGGGTGGAGACGTTTACCGATGAAGATTGGGATTGTATCGTCCAGACGATGTCGGAACAGGCAATTTTCTCGGCAAAGTTAATGGCTGGGGAAATGCCGCAAAATATCGAGGATGTATTTGCCGCCAACGGATTGAGGCTGTTTCCCTTTAAGCTTTCGGAAATTCGCTCTCGGTGTAGCTGTCCCGACAAAGCAAACCCCTGCAAGCACATCATTGCCGTGTACCATTTGCTCGGCGATCGATTTGCTGACGATCCGTTTGTATTATTTCAACTGCGCGGATGCAGCGGCGAACGAATTATTGCGGCGTTGCGACGCATTCGTGGTGAAGAGGCAACAGATGTAGAAGCGGGGGAATCTGGCTCAACGGCGAAGGTTGAAACTCCCATCGATCTCGAGCGGTTTTGGCACTACGATTCCCAACTCGAATCTTCTTTAGTCGTTATCGCCCCCCCAGCAGAAAGTAGTACGATTTTAGATGTTTTGGGAACAGCAGCCCTGGCTAAAGGCGCGAAAACGAATGGAAGATCGTCCGCTGCTGCGGCGGAGGCGGTCAAAAACGATCTCGATCGCATTTACCAAACTGTCAGCCAAGGAGCGATGGGAAGGGCGATGGAAATTAAATCGTAATAGATATGGGGACCCAAAAGGGTTACAGGGGAAGGGTTAAAGGCCAAAGGGGGAGATAAATTAATGAATAGATTTGAGAAAAGTTGATTTTTTTCTCTATGGTTTAAAGGTTATAAATCGTTTTAACGAAGAAGTTAGTTTCGATAAAATTCAAATTAGAAATGTCTGAATCACAAGGGTGAGATCCAGACATTTAAGAGTTATAATACCTATGAGGAAGTGTGGACAATTGACCCTGAATATTAGCGTCCGCTACCTCGATAAGGGACAAGTTCCGACACATTTTGTGCTTCAAGACTTATAGTTTGGTAGATGGAATCGTTAGACTGGATACTGGCAGAAGTGGCACTCGCCATTTGAGCGTTTGCAGCTAAACCAGTGAAGAAAAGACCAGAGATGAAAAGGGTTCCATAGATGCGCATAATTAACGTTCCATGTGTGAGCTTCTATTTCTGGTTACGTTGCTATGGCTATACAATCCGGAGCAAAGTTTGGAAGAATTTAAAATTCAGTATTACTACGTATGATTCTTTAAAGCGATCGGTCATAAATACAGAGAAATACCGTCTGCTTGTGTAAAGGGTGCGATCGCCTCGCCTTTCCATCTCGATTTTGAAGCTCGAAAACCCAAAAAAAAGCCTGCCGTGGCGGCAGACTTCTTCGGTGTACCCAAAATTTAACCGATTCTCGAGCTGTGGCTTAAACCGAGCCTCCCGCAGCCAACACGCGAGCGCGAGAGCGTTTGAGATTCTTTTTGGCTTGCAATTGCTCTTGCTTGGTTCCCGTCTCAGAGCGGTTGAATTGAGCTTGAGCGTCCTCGTACTCTTGCTGAGCGGCTTTGAGATCGATATCTTCGCCCGGTTCGGCTCCATTGACCAAAATCGTGACGCAATCTTCTTCAACTTCAGCAAAGCCTCCCATTAACGCGATCGGCACCCATTCTTTATCGGGGCGCACGCGCATCACGCCAATATCAAGAGCCGTGAGTAAGGGAGCGTGACCGGAGAGAATACCCAGTTGTCCGGTGGTGCTCGGTAAAATGATTTCTTGAGCTGTATCGTCCCACACCGTGCGGTCTGGAGCAATCACGCGAATATTTAAGGTCATAGGTCGATGATATGGATGTGACGATCGAAAGCGATGTATTGAAGCGAGGTGGAGTTGCGAATCGAAAGTAATTCGAGAACGAACCCTTTGCGATTCGCAATTTTGATCGGGTTATCGAGGGGAGTATCGATAACTTATGACTTCATTTTCTCGGCTTTGGCGATCGCCTCGTTGATATCGCCCACCAGGTAGAAGGCTTGCTCGGGCAGGTCGTCGAGTTCGCCCGAGAGAATCATGTTGAATCCCTTGATGGTGTCTTCGAGTTTGACGTACTTACCCGGAGAACCGGTGAAGATTTCTGCCACGAAGAAGGGTTGAGACAAGAAACGTTCGATCTTCCGAGCGCGAGCCACGATGAGGCGATCGTCTTCAGAGAGTTCGTCTAAGCCCAAAATGGCGATGATGTCTTGCAGTTCCTTGTAGCGCTGAAGGGTTTCTTGCACCGCGCGGGCCGTGTTGTAGTGCTCTTCACCCACGATATCCGGCTGCAACATGGTCGAGGAGGAATCGAGGGGATCCACCGCCGGATAAATTCCTTTCGCTGCCAACGCCCGAGACAACACGGTGGTTGCGTCGAGGTGAGCGAAGGTGGTCGCCGGTGCGGGGTCGGTCAAGTCATCAGCAGGCACGTACACTGCTTGAATCGAGGTAATCGAACCTTCAGTGGTCGAAGCAATCCGCTCTTGCAGGTCGCCCATGTCCGTACCCAGAGTCGGCTGATATCCCACCGCAGAGGGCATCCGTCCGAGGAGTGCGGATACTTCAGAACCCGCTTGCACGAATCGGAAGATATTATCGACGAACAGCAGCACGTCTTGCTTGTTCACGTCGCGGAAGTATTCAGCCATGGTCAAAGCCGCCAAACCCACACGCATTCGGGCTCCGGGCGGTTCGTTCATCTGACCGTATACCAGGGCCACTTTCGAGTTGCTGCGCTCGTCTTTATCGATCACCCCGGATTCGATAAATTCGTTGTAAAGGTCGTTTCCTTCGCGGGTGCGCTCGCCCACGCCGCCAAACACGGACACACCACCGTGGGCTTTAGCGATGTTGTTGATCAGTTCTTGAATCAGCACGGTTTTGCCCACACCGGCACCACCGAACAGACCGACTTTACCACCCCGACGGTAGGGAGCGAGCAGATCGACCACCTTAATCCCCGTCTCTTGGATCGAAGGTGTGGTTTCCAAATCCGTCAGTGCGGGAGCCGAACGGTGAATGGGGAAGCTTTCCTCAGCATTCACATCGCCGAGTTGGTCTACGGGTTCGCCTAATACGTTAAAGATGCGACCCAAAGTCGGCGTACCCACGGGGACGTTAATCGCCGTACCGGTATCGACCACTTCCATACCTCGCACGAGACCATCGGTGGAACTCATGGCAACAGCCCGCACCTGGTTATCGCCGAGGAGCTGCTGCACTTCACCGGTCACGGATACATCTTGTCCGGCCGCATTTTTTCCTTCGATTTTTAAAGCGTTGTAGATTTGCGGCATCTTGCCGGCGGGGAACTTCACGTCTACAACGGGCCCGATTATCTGGGTGATATAGCCGGTACTTGTCTTCTGGGCGGTGGTGACCATGCTTGAGATTTTCTGTAAATAATCTAAAGTTTTCGTCGGTAGCGGAAACTACCGTTAAAATATGCCAATTCTAAGAGTACCACTGAATTGACCGGGATAAATGAGCGATCGGTTCTCGGAGCGATCGGTGTGGGGAAGATCGGAGAGTATCGAAGTCGAAATGCAAAATTCGGAATGATGTCTGATGTGAATTCGCTTCCCAAAATAACGCGAATCCGCTCAAGTTTATGACTTATGGGATTGGGAGAGCACCTGAGATTTCGATCGAGTCCGGGTCAAATTGAATTCAGATCGTGCATGAATTGGAAAAATCTCTCAGCCACGATCTCGACCATTACTTGTCCCGTTTAGCTACAACTACAGTTGATATCAAGATTCGAGCAATCGAGGTTTTCAAAACCTCTAACTCGATGCGCTCGTATAAAAACGCAGGGCAAAATTCCAAAACATTCGCGAGGCTTGCAACAGGGCGATCGCTAAAATTACTGCCCCCACAACCCAGGAAATTTCCCCGCGTCCGAGCAACACTTCCGAGGGAACAGTAGTGAGGAATGCCACGGGAACGATAAAGGTAAAGAAAAATCGATAGGCTGCCGGGTACGCCACCATAGGGTATCGCCCCGCATCGAGGAGTCCCCGCAGCACTTCGGTGACGTTATAGATTTTCACGAACCACACGCTGGTGGCACTTAAAATAAACCACAGGGCGTAGAGACTGACCGTGCCAAACAATAAAGGCGCGATCGCCAAAACGTAGCGATCGAAGCCCAACCCCAACTTTCCCCCGGCATAACCGATGAGAATGCCGCCAAAGATAAAATCCGGCAAACCCCAGGGGGAAATCGTGCGCGTAGACAGCCAAAATTGGGAACTGATGGGTTTGAGGAGGATAAAATCCAAGGTTCCCTCCTGGATGTGGGTGACGATGCGATTGAGGTTGGGAATCAGACAGGTTTGGGAAAAGCCTTGCAGGAGGGTAAACACCCCCAAAACAACCGTCGCTTCTTCCCAACTCCAGCCCTCAAAGGTATAGCCGGTCCGGTAGAACAAAAATAAACCGAACAAGCTACCGACGAGATTGCCCAAGCTACTCAGACTGGCCAGGAGGAAGTTGGCGCGGTACTCCAATTGGGCGGAAATCGATGCCCCCCAGAACAGTTTTAAAATTTGCCAGTATCGTTTCATACCGCCTCCTCCCATTCCGAATTCCGACTGTTGACTGCCGACTTCCGCACGTCCCCGATTAATGTCCGCGATGCACGGTTTTCACCCACTTCAAACGTTTGGGACGCACCGAAACCCGCGCGGTGGTGGCTGCCATCACGGCAAACCAGTGCAGCATGTACAACGTCCCTCGAAGCGTTTGCCAGAGAGCTTGCCATAAGTGCAGGGGTTGGTTCTGAACCCGGCGAACCTGCCGCAAACCCAGCCACATCCCAGCCACGGAAACGCATACCGTCAAACTGGTAATGGGGGCGAGCATCGGCATCTGACGGCGCAAGATCGCCATGAATAAGTCAGGAATGGCAGCGGTGGGGAGGAGATACATGGTGATGAAAAACACCCCCGTATCGATGGTTTTGCCCCATCCCATGCGATTGCGGGAAATCAAGCGCCAGTAGTCTAAATAGCGCTGGTAGCCACCTTCTGCCCAACGGGAACGCTGGTGCCACAGGGCAACCGCATCGGTGACTCCTTCTTCGCCGACGGTGGGGAAAAAGGTACAGTCGATATCCCACCCATCCAGGTGCAAGCGCAGGGTTAAATCCAGATCGTCAGTAATCGTTTCTTCGTTAAAATAGCCACAACTGGCTAGGGCTTTTCGCCGTACGAACTGACCGTTTCCTCGCAATTCTCCGATGCCGCCCGCTGCGTGACGTTGCTGTTGCAAGAAGGCATCGAAAATCATTTCTGTCGCTTGACCCTGCGTCCAGAAATTTTTGCTGGCATTGGAGATGGCTTTGCGCAATTGTATCGCACCCACTCGGGGTCGATCGAATTGGGGAACCACTCGCCGCAGCAAATCCGGACTCACTCGCGCGTCGGCATCGAAAACCGCCAGAATCTCCCCCTTAGCCAGTTGCAGGGCCTGGTTTAAAGCGCCGGATTTACCACCACTGGCTTCGGCGGTTCGATGGAGAACGTTGAGGCGATCGTATTTGCCGACGAGTTCTTTCAAGACTGCTGTGGTGCCATCGCTGCTATTATCGTCGATTATCCAAACTTCGTAGCGATCGCTCGGATAATCGAGATGGCAGAGTCGTTCGACGAGGGAAGCGATTACCGCTTCTTCATTTTTGGCGGCGACGAGGACCGAAACGGACGGCCACTCGGTTCGTTCTCCTTCTGGTAAGGCAGCCACGGCGGCTTTGGGGGTTGCTAGAAAAAAGCGCAACGTATGAACGGTCAGCAAACTTGCCAACCCCAGAACCAGAGCCGACCCCCAGGGCAGAAAATATAGTAAGATCGTCCCCAGCCAGATCGCCATCAAAACCGTTGCGGCTTTGCGGCGTCGTCCGGCATACCCTCGATAAGAGCCGGCCGGCACGCTTAATTCATCCATCGATTCTTCCGCCTGCTGGGTATTGCCAAAAAGAATCGATGCTAGTGGCTCGAAATTCCGATCGGAATCGTCTTCGGACCAAGAATTTGCCCTCATCGGCTGCCACCCCCCCAAACCCGGCTTGTGGATGAGATGGAGTCAACCGTTAACTGCTGCCAGAACCCAGTCTGGGCCCGATCGGATATCTGCTTCATAGTCTCATTTAATCGGTGAGAATCTCAAAATTTCCAGTTGTAAACTGAAGGTTTATAACTGTTAATCCATGTTGCGTTTTGTATCCCTATTGTATCGAAAAGGGGGATCCCCCCTGGAAAATCCGCAAATTTTCCCCATTGAAGCCCGATCTTAAACTTTTGCCAGACGGTCGGGCGATCGTGGGTAAAATGTAGGAGCCTAATTACGCGATCGGCACTTGCTCGTCGCCCGTCGCCCGATCTCCACGGGCCGATCGCATCTAAAGCGGTGAAACCATACCGTCACGTACTATCCGAGCCAAGTTGTAAAGGGACGCTTTCTTACAATGTCTACCTCTTTAGAGCAACTGAAACCCGCTCCCACTGCCAAAGTCGGGATTTACTTGCCCTACTACAAAAGTAACAATCAGCGCACCGCTCTCCCTTTGGTCATTAGTCTCTACGATCGAGGTTCCCTCGAAGGGGAGCGAAAAATTGAAGGTGGAAAGAATATTCCCTTCGTCGCCACCTGGAGTGTTTCTACGTTGCCCGCAGATATGACGCGGTGTCGCCTCCAGTTCGATGGCAATGCCGATCTGAGCTATGAAATCACCATGGCGAACTTCGAGTTTATCAACTACTTAATTGAGTTGCTCATTATCTTCAAACGATCGCGGGTGGTTGATTTTTCTCGACGTTTCTACACTAAGCTACTACGGTATGATGACTAGCATCAGTCAGCCAGATTGCCAAAACGATCCACTCGGGAGGAGACGAATGTGCCACAATCCACAAAATATTTACTAGTTGGCTCGAGCGAAGCCTATAGCGGGAAGTCAGCGACGATTTTGGGTATCGCCCACCAACTCAAAGCGCGGGGCATCGATTTTGCCTACGGTAAGCCTTTGGGAACTTGTCTGAGTGAGTCTCCTGACGATGAGATGGATGAAGATGTCCGGTTTCTGACGAGTCTCCTCAAGCTGCCCCCGAATCGGGTGAAACCGACGCTGCTCTCCCTCAATGCCGAGACCATCGAAAAACGCCTGCTCCAGCAAGATACGACGGATTACCAAAATGCCCTAGTGGAGTCTTACCTCGAAGGGGACTCGGAACTCGTACTGCTTGAAGGACCGGGAAATTTAGAAGAAGGGGGTCTATTTAACCTCTCCCTCACCCAACTGGCAGGGGCGATCGATGCGCGAGTTATCCTGGTGGCTCGCTTCCACTCGGTTTTGTTGGTCGATTCCCTGCTCGCGGCAAAACGGCGTCTGGGCGATCGCCTCGTCGGTGTTGTGATTAACGACGTGCCGAGAACGGAATTTGAAACGGCGCGGACGCAACTCCAGTCATTTCTCGAAGCTGGGGGGATTCCGGTGTTGGGTTTGCTCCCCAGTAGCGAGTTGCTGCGCAGCGTTAGCGTCGGGGAAATCGCCCACCACCTCAATGCAGACGTTCTGTGCTGTGCCGATCGCCTGGATTTGATGCTTGAAGGCATTCAAATTGGGGCGATGGGTGTCAATTCTGCGGTGCAATATTTCGCCCAAGCTCGCAATATGGCAATCGTTACCGGAGGAGACCGAGCGGATATTCAACTTGCGGCCTTGGAAACCCCCGCTCACTGCCTGATTTTGACCGGACATATTACGCCTCCGCCTCTGGTGCTCAGTCGCGCGGAAGAGGTAGAAATTCCAGTGCTCTCGGTAGAGCTAGATACCCTGCAAACCGTGGAGCAGATCGATCGGACTTTTGGGAAAGTGCGCTTGCATGACTCGATTAAAGTCGAATACGTGCGGCAAATGATGGCGGAACATTTCGATCTCGATCGGCTTTTAGAGTCTTTGGGTCTGCAATCGGCGATCGCATCTTCTTAAATTGGGTTCGGTCTGGCATTAGTTTTTAGGATTCCCGAGTGGAATGCTCCGTCCATGTCTCAGAAAAACGAAACGGCAACCCTGGCAATCGCCTTGTTGGTCACCCTCGGATTACTCTGTGGCGGTGTCTGGCTGTTTAGAGGGCAACTGGGTCAACTGTTTTCTCAATCCTCTGACTCTTCAGTTCGAGATGCGACCGAGAGTCCGAAAACCGGTTCCGCTGCTGGTCTCGATGCGATCGACTTATCGGATTTCGCTCAAGTTTCAGGTGTGCCGACAGGGGTGTTTAACTACGGGGGAAGTTCCACCTGGGTTCCCCTACGCCAAACCGTTGACACTGTCATTCGCGGGGAGCGCTCGGATTTTGAATTGCGCTATGTCAATCCTTTAGATGGGATTCCCAGTTCTGGAAGCGGGATTCGGATGCTGCTCGATGACCAACTGGCATTTTCCCAATCGTCGCGACCTCTTAAAGATGAAGAATACGATCGCGCTAAGCAACGAGGCAGAACCCTAAAACAAGTTCCCGTAGCCATCGACGGGATCGCAGTGGCCGTTAATCCCGAATTAGATGTGGCAGGTTTGACGATCGCTCAACTCAAACAAATCTACACGGGAAACGTTACCAATTGGAATCAAGTGGGCGGCCCAAACCGACCCGTCGTTCCAGTGTCTCGCTCTCCCGAGAGTGGGGGAACGGTGGAGTTTTTTATCGAAAACGTCCTGGGTGGTGAAGATCTCGCCCCCGATGTCAAACTCGTCCCCACCACCACTCAGGCATTACGCGAAGTGGGAAACAACCCCGGCAGCATCTATTACGCTTCAGCTCCGGAAGTAGTGCCTCAATGTACCATTAAACCCTTGCCCGTCGGTCGTTCTGCCAATAACCTGGTTCCGCCCTACCAAGAACCTTTAGTCCCATCTCGAGCCTGTCCCGATGTTCGCAACCAGCTCAACGCGGCAGCATTTCAAAGTGGCGACTATCCCATTACCCGCCGATTGTTCGTGATTATCAAGCAAAACGGTCAAATTGACGAACGGGCGGGAATTGCCTACGCCCAACTCCTACTCACGGCTCCAGGTCAAGAACTGATACGCCAAGCGGGATTTGTCAGTATTCGCTAGAGGGAGATCTAGACCCTCTAGCGAATTGCCTACGCGCAACGCTTACTCTCCAAGCAAGGTCAGCAACTGATTGCCGAAGCGGGATTTGTGAGTATTCGCTAAGGACCGAAGCTGGGGAGAAATTACCCCGGCGGCTGAGATTTCCCGGGTTCAATTGTCAGCAATCGCAGCGGCCAAACCGCACCCGGTGCTTTACCCTGAAAAGATTGCTCGGCTTCGATGGTGAAATTGTTGCCAATAACTGTTTGGGCGATCGAGTCGATCCCTTCTTTATCCCGGCAAGAAATGTAGCACGCGAGATACAGTTTGCTGCCATCGGTGGGCAAACCTTCCGTAAAGTTTGGATATGACGTTTCGTCAGATTTCTCGTCCTCATCATCGGAAAACTCATCAAATACGTTGCTGACTTCGTATAGCGATGGTGAAGCATCGTAGTAGCGGGGTAAAGAATACTCAACGTATTTTTCCGGGGCAAAATAGACCACCGTATCGCTGGGTGTAACATTCTCTTCCAGGACGCGAGCGAGACCTTGCCAGTCATCGCGATACAGTGTGCTGTAGTAGTAGGTTAATCCACCACCGACGGCCAAACTATACAGCAAGACGAGTGCCACGGTGAATTGCGGCTGCCAACGCCAAAGCTGGCTGAACCCGACGGCGATCGCCATTAAAAAATAGGGAACAATAAACAGCAAGTATCGAGATATCCAGATTTCTCCACCGAGAAAAAGAGTTGAGCCTAAAAATAACGCGACGGAGGGGAGAAAAGTCCAAATTAAAATTAAGTTCGTGCGCCCGATCGCATTTCCCTTGAAAATGGCAAAAACGAGCAGTAAAAAAATAACTAACGTAAAAGCTTTGTAGAATAAACTCAAGGCAGAATTACCCAGAACTAAATTCAACGGCCAAAATACCGTCAAAGATACAAGTTTGCTCACAACAGAGGTAACACTATCTGCGATCGTCGAGATGAAGCTAACACTCGCACTCGCACTCGCTTCGCCTCCTCCATTGGTCCGCGGTTCTAGATAGCCTTGAATTGACGGTAAGTAACTGATGGTAACCGTCGGCAGTAATCCCAAAACGAGTAAACCGAGAGCCGAGATAAAAGCCCGCAGCCACTTGCGCCATGGTTGGAAAAAAAACAGAAAAATGACGATATCGGGTAACAGCAGCAGAATGGTGAGTTGGAAGGTTAAAACATTCAAGAGTCGGCTGACAGACCACAGGACCAGCCATTTTCGGCTCGGCCGATCGAAAAACTCAACTAAGGCAATGGTTCCCAATAAAGATAAAAAAATCACAAGAGAGTACATTCTGACCTCTTGTGAATGATTGATAGCGATGGGAGAAACAGCGAGTAATAGGGTAGAAACGAGGGCAATATTTCGATCGGTCAGTTGCCTTGCAAGGTGATAAGTGAGAACTAGACTACCGATACCAAAAATAAGAGAGATACTTCTGAGCCAACTATCGCTTTCACCAATAATCGTCCAGAGCTGTAGGAGTAGAAAATAAATGGGGCGCGGATTCTCAATCCCTAAGTTATCCGCACGATAAAGACTATTCATTTCGTCAATCCACAGACTTTCTGTATTGAGCTGATAGAGCCTGAGGAACGATCCAATAAATAATATCAAAGATAATATTTCGACGTGTTTCGATCTCAAAAATTTCATGGACGACTACCAAGTATAGCTCGTAGGGGAAGTAGTTGCACCCGCTCTCATCGAGATTATGCAGATTCATCTTAGTCTATTGGAGAGTGCTTACTCCAGCAATAGACTGATGAAATACATATTCTAGAGATTGGTTGGGGTTACAGAAAAAACCTACTCATTATACTCAAGGGTACAGCACGCAATTGAATATTAAATGGGGTTCCGTTTTTTCACCCCATAGATGAAATCTCAACTTTACTGAGACTTCAACTAGTTTAACTGAAGATTTGACATAATTTTCTCTTGCCCAAAAAAATCAGCGCTTTTCTATTTCGAGAAAAGCTGTCTTCAAGCATTAAGTGTCTTGAGCCTCTTGTCATTATCGGCATGAGAGAGTGAAGCAATTGATTGATTTGATGTAGGGAAAGCTACGTTATCGTAGATTTCCAACATCTTGTCGATTTTGACATTCCAATCAAAGTGCTCGATCGCGCGCTGATATCCAGCCTCACCCATTCTTTTACGTTTATTGGGATTTTGAGCTAAGTCTAACATCGCATCGGCGAAACCCCGAACAAATTCTTCTCGAGAAGACGGCTCTACTAAAATGCCACATTCTTCATTGATATAGTCGACCGGTCCTCCCCACTTCGTTGCGATGGTTGGCAGTCCCATCGCCATCGCTTCAAGAACAACCGCCCCCCCACATTCATAGAGACTCGAAAGCACGAAGACATCAGAATCACTCAAATGATGGGCGCAGTCTTTTTGAGAGAGCCAACCAGAAAATTTAACCTTGGATGGTGTGGATGGGTTGTCGCTCGTCAGACCTAATTCTTTTGCTTGTTGTTCGAGCTGCTCTCGTTGTAAACCCTCTCCAATAATCTCTAATTCTGCGGACACCGAGCCGATAATTTTGGCAAAACCCTCGAGCAAGAGATCGACTCCTTTCCAGTCAACTAAGCGACCTACATAAATAAACTTAACAGGTTCGTTTTCTCGGCTTCGAGAACGTTCGCGATTCGAAATTGATTCTCGATCCCACACGGAAAAGTCAATCCCATTTTCCACTAGTTCGAATAGCTGACCGGTAACGTTTTGAGGTAACGCCATTTTCGTTCGAGAGTTAGCATAAACTAAGGCTTCAGCTTCGAGCTTTCCCGGAAAAACCTTATTGGCTAAATCGGATAAAAACTGATTGATTGGAATTAACCAAGTAAATAAATTACTCCACTTGTGTCGAAATGCGGGTGGATACTGCATTCCGCCATTCATCGGTCCGATAATGACTGGAACTCCCATCTCAAAAAGAATAGAGGGTTCTTTGGGAGAAACGGGAAAGGGTTGATGAATCAGATCGATTTTTTCAGTTTTGATAATCTCTTTCGCGATTTTCTTTTGGACAATTTGAGTAAAAAGGCGAATGATGTAACCTAAGGTAAAATGTGCCAGTCTTTTGGGGAGGTATTTTGAAAGCTTATTGCATTGGCGCATTAAAAAAGTATCTTCAACGAAATAAATTCTCTCAAAATCACAATCTTCAAACTTTTCCCTCAGCTCGCTTCGAGTGCGCTCGTGAACGCACAACCAAGCGTCAATTTTTCGCTGCCTTAACAGTCGAAAAAACATAAAAGGTAAAGCGGCTTCTCCTCCAAATTTTAAAGAAGCATGACTGGCCATGATTAAGACCCGAATTCCGTTACGATATTTGTCGGATGTCATCATATTTTTTATGACAAGAGTTCTCGATACTGCTACTGTCCGGACTCAAATGTCGCGGATCTTTCTTTCTTAAAGTATACTCACCCATAGAGACCTTAAGGCGTTTCGATTAAATTAAGGTAACTCTTTGAAGATATTAGCATCAGGAGTCATTCGATCGTATTGCTAGACCGAGTGAGTAAAATTACCTTGATGGATGCAAATCTAACATTAGAAAAAGGGATCGGTTCGCCGATTTTAAACCCAGTGTTACTACAGAGGAATATCCTTATAGTTTGGCGAATCAATTTTCTCACCCATCCGAACAAGATCTCGATTTCTGAAGATTTAAGGATGGGGATAATGTGCACTGTAAGAGAGTGACCAGAAAACTTGAGTAAATTCACTGTCAGTATAGTTATAACAAATATCAAGCTGTGAGAGGGGGCACTCAGGTGTCACTATTGTAAAGATTCAGATTGGATTTTAAATATCGATCGAAATGCAGCTAACTGATAAAACTTGCACAATCCCGATCTGATGAGGGGTTAAGGGGGCAATATTTGAGCTGTTGCTGATACTTCTGGACCACTCAAACACGCTGCGATGGGGAGGAGGCTCAGCTTACAGTAATAGGGGCAGACGATCGATTGTCCACCCCTATTGGGTATCCGTAGTCAATCCGATCTATAACAAATGCTCGAATCGGTCAGATCGACGGGTCAGAATTGGAAAAGAATCCAATGGGATTACAGGATGAAGGCGATGTCCGCTTCGCTAATCAGGGATGCATTTACACCTTGTAGGGTGATGGACGCACCGCCTGCTTGGATTTGAGTATCGGCATCGATTTGAGTAATCGTCAAATCGCTGAAGGTGAAGCCCGCTTCTAAGCCGAGGATATCTACACCATCCTCGAAGTCGGTGATGATGTCGCTGCCATCGTTGAAGTTAAAGTCGAAGCGATCGCCGCCCAAACCACCAGTGAGCACGTCATCGGCCAGATTACCCGCTAAGACATCGTTACCCGATCCGCCAATTAGCGTGTCGTTTCCTTTGCCACCATAGAGCATATCGTCATTTGCTCCACCATCGAGGACGTCCCGGCCGATATTACCAAAGATAACGTCGTTTCCAGCGCCACCGGTAATACTGTCATCACCGAGGTTACCGACCAGAGCGTCGTTACCGTCGCCACCATCTATGACGTCGCTACCTTGACCGCCAAAGGCAATGTCAGCACCATCACCGCCTGTCATAAAGTCAGTTCCGGCATTTCCAAACATTACATCGTTGCCGTTACCACCGTTGACAATATCATTTCCAGGACCCGCAGCGATGACATCATTACCTTCATCACCATCGATCGCGTCGTCGCCTTCACCAGCAAATACGCTATCGCCGCCAGTACCACCACCAATAAAGTCGTTACCAGTGCTACCGTTAATAAAATCATCACCGACACCACCGGCAAGGTTGTCGTCGCCGCCACCTCCGTCAATGGCATCGTTTCCAGCGCCACCATCAATTAAATCGCCAGTTTCGCCGCCAGAGAGGACATTATCAGCATCATCACCGGGGACGGTATTGTCTGTGGTGGGTGGTTCGGGCAATTCGGGGAAGTTGAGTTCGAGGGAGGTTTCGGTGGTATCAGTGCTACCGCCACCAGTGCTACCAGCATCGGTATCGGTTCCACTACCAGTGCTACCGCCACCAGTGCTACCGCCATCGGTATCGGTGCCACCACCAGTGCTACCACCATCGGTGCTACCGCCATCGGTGCTACCGCCATCGGTGCTACCGCCATCGGTGCTACCGCCATCGGTGCTACCGCCATCGGTACCGCCATCACCGCCATCACCGCCATCGGTGCCGCCATCGGTGCCGCCATCAGTGCCGCCATCAGTGCCGCCATCAGTGCCGCCATCAGTGCCGCCATCAGTGCCGCCATCAGTGCCGCCATCACCGCCATCGGTACCGCCATCACCGCCATCAGTGCCGCCATCACCGCCATCGGTACCGCCATCACCGCCATCCGCAGCGGTAGTAAAGTTCCAAGTGGTGGCATCGGCAATTCCTGCGAAGTCATTACCCGCAAGGTCTGTCACAGCACCATCTGCGATTTCGACATAGTAGGCAGTCCCGGCAGTCAGGTCTGCGGCGGGGTTAATGGTGAGGGTTGTTCCATCGATGGTGGCATCACCAACGGGAATGGTTTCCACTACCGAGTCATCCGCAGCATTTTTGATGGTGATATTTCCGGTACCGGCTTGGATAGCTTCACTGAAGGTGACGACCAAGTTAGCACCGACAGCTACATCTGCACCATCATCGGCTGGGGTGAAAGTGGCTACTGTGGGGGCTTCAGTATCGGGGGCAGCAGCAGTGGTGAAGTTCCAAGTGATGGCATCGGCAATTCCTGCGAAGTCATTACCCGCAAGGTCTGTCACGGCACCCGCTGCGATTTCGACATAGTAGGCAGTGCCGGCAGCCAGGTCTGCTGTGGGGTCGATTGTGAGGGTCGTTCCAGCAATCGTGGCATTGGCAACGTCAATGGTGTCCACCACCGAGTCATCCGCAGCATTTTTGATGGTGATATTTCCGGTACCGGCTTGGATGGTTTCGTTGAAGGTGACGGTCAGGTTGGCACCAACGGCGACATCCGTAGCATCATCGGCTGGGGCGAAAGTATCTGCTGTGGGGGGTTCGGCATCGGCATCTGGGAGCAATTCAAACCGAATAAAGTCTACCCGCGCGCCATCTCCTGCATCTCGAGTCCCGTTAATTGCAATTACATCACCATCTGCAATAGTAACGTTCTCAAAAACTTCCGTGCCTTGCTGATCGTTGTCATCGTTAAGGTTGATGGTTCCAATCGCAGTTCCACCAATCTCAAGGTCGATGATTCCGTTGCCTGCATTGTCATAGTAGCCAACCGTCACTTTATACTGACCGTCGGGACCAATCTCGTCATTAGTAAAGGTCTTCGTTGCCGTCGCTGTATTCTGACCATCGTTATTTCTTCCGTCAGCGTCAAAGACACGAATGAAAGTCTCTCCATTGACATTACCTGCCTGATAAACGTTGTCACCTTGACCAATGTCATCAAAGTTACCAACAACACCATCAATTTCAAAGACATCACCGGGATTAACAATAGGGTCCATTTTAGAAATCTCCTTCTTTTGATTAGATTGGGCTAGAAAAATGAGTGGGGGAGTTAGACTAACAGCAAAATTGCAGCGAGTCCTTTGAGTGAATGAATTTCGATCGCTTTCAATCCAACACTCAGTGATGTTCGTTCGGTGTTAGATATCAGCTCGATGTCTTTCCTTTTGTTCGGATCGTTTCGGTCGGATTCAGGAAGTTTTCTGCAATTCTCGATCGCATCTTTCGATTTAGATATATCTGAAATACCTCTCAAACTTGCACGCTCGATTTTCATGCTTGTCGCAACCCCTCAGTTGCACTCTGCACGATCGAATCGCAAGAATTATCTCGATCTCGAAATAAGTTGCAGGGTAAATAAAAGACTGGGGAGGAAAACGCAATTCACCTAAAAAAGGTAACATTTTTAACTGAAAACACAGTGATTTTTTGCATCAACCTCACTCCAGTCAGCTTCCAACACGTTGTCGGCATGGAGGAATTCGAGAAATAGATTCGAGATGCCATCGCATCTGCGAGTGTTTTGTGTTTTGATTTGACTGCAATCCATTCGGAGGGCGATCGTCTTTCGCTAATTCGTCCGAAAACACGATCGAGATGCACTAAAAACTGAAATTCTGAGTGTGAATCCTTGTTCGGGGTGGACGATCGGTCGCGATCGATACCACAATAGAGTTAGGAGCGAAGTAGATAACGGTATGCATTTTGTGGAGTCCGGTAGAAGTTCAGACTGATGCACCACAATTCCCATCTCAACCAAACTCTAATCCTAAGTTTCAATCTGAAAACTTGCTTTTGATTGAGGTTGGCTGCTTTGTATTCTATTACAACTTATTCTAGATGAAATGATATCCGCCAAATGGCGTATTTACACATAAAGATTAAACGAAGTATCATCTATCATGTTTAACTTTGAGTAAAGAACACAAACCGTATTTTTACGGTTAAACTTAAAAAGTTTACGAATTTGTACGCAAATTTTATTCAAATTAATTCAATCTCTACGTATAAATATTGAAATTGTGTCAGCGAAAAAGGAATAAGTACTGAATGAGATCGGCGATCGAGCTGATTTTTTGAAAGATTGGGAACTTCTACACCTCTGGTTCGTCTGCACGCAGTCTGTCGATCGCCACCACGTCAGAATTCAACACAATACCTGTATGTAAAATACCTGCTATACATCCTGCTATACATCGTTTTCACGAGTTGAGATCTATGTTGTTATTTCTGCGATTCTGTACGGACAAAGAAACAGCGATCGCTGCTACACCGACCAACACCCAGACGAACCAATTTCCCCAGTGCGTATAGGGGGTTTGGGTGGTACGTCGGTAGATGGTATCGATCCGGACTTCATAGGTATTAATCCCCGATTGCCACCGGGTGCGTCCGTGGGGATCGACAATGGCCGAATATCCGGTATTCGTCGCACGGACTGCCCAGCGATCTGTTTCGATCGCCCGCATCACGTCCTGGGCGTGGTGTTGGGCGGGCATAGATTCGGCGTAGTGGGCGTTATTGGCAGCACTGAGAATAAACTCGCCCCCCGCAGCGGCTTGTTTGCGGAAGTGTTCGGGAAATGCCGACTCGTAGCAAATCCCGACGATCGCTTTTCCGAAGGGGGTCTCGAAAATTTGCCCCGGTTTGCCAGCAACTAAATGAGCGTCGAGGGGAGAAAGGCGATCGATAATTTTGCCTAACAACTCCTCAAACGGGATATATTCTCCCAGGGGGACGAGTTGAATTTTGTCGTAGCGACTGAGGGTTTGACCGTCACCATTTACGGAAAACAAACTATTGGTAAAATTATTGCCACCCTGACCCTCTTCTAATCCAAATCCCCCAATCCAAATGGGAACGCCTCGTTCCAAAATCGATCGATACAAATGTCCGACGGGAGTATTTCGACTCAGCCGATTGGCTTGCGTCCAGAGGACGGGGAGGGCAGTTTCCGGGGTGAGGATAGCATCTACCCCTTCATCGGCGAGGGTTTCGTAACCGCTGACGTAACCTTCTAAGGCCCGACGAATGCCCCCCGGATACAGTTTGATGTCGTTGGGAATATTGCCTTGAATGATGCCGACTTTGAGAGCGGTGGTTGGAGATGTGTTTAAAGGGCGATCGAACAGCCAAAATCCCAGGGCGTGGGAACCGAGCAGTACCATTGCCGCCACGAGCGCATATCCGCGAGCGATCGCTTTTTCCGGTGAAGATGAAAACCGGGTACTCCAAGCTTGGGCGAGAAACCCATTCACCGCAACGATCGCCGCTGCCACGGTTGTCGGACCTGAGAGTTTACCCAGATGTAAGATGGCTAAATTGTGGGGACTTTGAGTTATAGCTAGCCAGGGCCACCATAGAGGTGTGGCACTCCACAAAGTTTCGAGAACGCACCACAAAGCCGTTCCCACCAAAATCCGAACAACTGGTGCGATTCGATCGTGGTCGATTTGCTTGTTCTGGGGTAGAAGTTTAGAGCTGTTGGCAAGACGATCGATTTGCGCGACTGTTTCTTGAGACGGTTGCCAACCGAGTTGGAATTGCGACGGTTGAATTTGAAGTTGAAGCTTAAACAGAACCACACCCCAAAGGGTCACTAACGCTGCCCCCCAAAGAGTAATAAACACCCAACAAAATAGGGCGATCGCCACACTCGCTAGCCAGGGGACTCCCATCCAGGTCATCGGATGCAGTCCGGTAATCCAAAACAGAGCCAGGGAATGGTAGCCGATCCCCCATGCCAGGGAATGGGAAAACGCCGATTTGAGAGTTTGCGATCGCTCCAGTAGCACCCACAGGGGAACCAGAGCAATCCAAGCTAAACCCCACAGTTCAAACGGCGCAACCGTCAAACCCATCAGTGCGCCGCCGAGAAATGCGATGGCGATGGGGAGATAGGGGCGGTAGGGGCAAAGCATTTGAGCGATAAATTATGGGTGAAACAAAACCTGACATATCCAAATGCTATAGCCCTCACGCATGGCTTCGCTAACGCCCTCCGGAGCATCGGGGACACGGAAGGCTTTGAAGGCTTTGGGGGCAGGGGAGGCAGGGAAGGCAGGGGAGGCTTTGGGAGAAGTCTTCTGGTGACGCTCAGACTGTCCTAATCTCAACGAACATAGCGATAGCTTCCTCGTTTCCCCCGTTTCCTCCTCCCCACATCTCCTTTTTGTTCTGCATTCCGCACTTCCAACATTCAAAGGGGTTCCGATCTCCACCAACGATCGCCCCGAACGAGGGTATGCACTTGCCAGTCCGGATCGGTGTCGGGAAAGTCGCTGCGGTAGTGACCTCCCCGACTTTCGGTCCGAAATACGGCACTTTTGAGAATTAAGTGGGCGATATCGAGCAAATTGCGGGTTTGGGCCCAGGTTTGTACGAGGGCGCGATCTTCATCTGTGGTTAGGTTGGCGGGTCGATCGGACTTGAGGTCGAGAATCTGCTGGCTCAGGGGCAACCGCTCGAATCGATCGCGCCACGCCTCGACTTGGGCGATCCCCTCCTCCAGGCTACCGGCTTCCCGACAAATCCCGGCACTTTGCCACACCCAACGCGGTAACTCGTGCCGTATCTTCTCAATTTGGGATTGTTGCATGGCGAGCTCGCCAATGTCTAGGATTTGGGGTGATGGGGGTTCGGCTTCTCGAGGGACGTCTTCTTCGAGTTCTTGTGCAACGCTGGGGAGTTGCAGTTCTCCTAACTTGGCCCCAAAGACCAAACATTCAAGGAGAGAGTTACTCGCGAGGCGATTGGCACCGTGGACGCCGGTACTGGTGGTTTCCCCCACCGCATACAATCGGGCGATCGAAGTTTGACCGGTCAAATCCGTGGCGATTCCCCCCATCCAGTAGTGAGCGGCCGGGGAGACGGGGACGGGTTCGCGAAACACATCGATACCCCACTGACGGCAAACCTGGATGATATTGGGAAATCGCTGTTGGATGCGATCGGGTTCGATAGGACGAAAATCGAGCCAAACACAGGCATCGGGTTCGTTGTTTCCCGTACTTTGCAGGTAACGAAAAATCGCCCGACTGACTACATCTCTGGGGGCGAGTTCCCCGGCCGGATGGTAGTCGAAGGCAAAGCGACGTCCGTTTGCATCCACCAGATACGCCCCCTCTCCCCGCACGGCTTCGCTAATCAAAAATCGCGGTGCGCCGGGTTGGGTTAAAGCAGTGGGATGAAATTGAAAAAACTCCAAATCGCGCAGCATCGCCCCCGCCCGCCAGGCAATCGCCACCCCATCACCGGTACTCACGGCGGGATTGGTGGTTTTGGCAAACACTTGACCGCCTCCCCCAGTCGCCAACACTACTGCTTTTGCTTTCACCCAGCAAACCTGAGAGCGGTAGAGCAAACTCGCCCCCTGACAGCGTTTAGCGTGGGAATCGAGCCACAAATCCAGCACCAAGGCTCGCGAGAGTACTTGAATATTGGGGCGCTGGCATACTTGTTGACTGAGGATGCTAACGATTGCCCGTCCCGTGGTGTCAGCAGCGTGGAGAACTCGCCGTCGGGAGTGAGCGGCTTCTAAAGTGAGGGCAAGGGTGTTTCCGTGGCGATCGAATGCGACTCCCAAATCGATGAGCGATCGAATGCAGTCTGGGGCTTCTCGGGCTAAAAACTCGACCGCTTCTCGATCGCAAAGTCCCGCACCCGCTTTGAGCGTATCCTCGATGTGGAGTTGGGGGGAGTCGTCAGGATCGATGGCTGCGGCAATGCCCCCCTGAGCCCAATCGCTGGCAGAGAGCGGCAACTCATCTTTAGTAACTAGGGCAATCTTAAGAGATTGAGGCAAACGAAGGGCAGCATACAAACCTGCCGCACCGGCACCCACCACCAACACGTCAAACCGATCGCGCAGTTGTGTTGCGGGGTGCGGTTTGGAGTCCCAATCCAACGCTGATGAATTTACCACTGGCGAAATTGCCCCTCTAATAGCCCCTCTATGGGTGAGATCTTAATCTTGGCTTTACATTTAACCATAGTTTACCGGGGAAGGGAGCGCGGCACTTACGATCCACAGAGCCATGTTTAAACAGATGCCAGTTTGAGAACTGGGTTTTTGGGTGTAGGGTTTCCGTGGAGGTATATCGCTGAGTGCCCATAAGGATTTAAGGCACAAACTACACCAATTTTGGTCAAAGTCCCACGAACCACCAGGTGCGACTGCTATAGCAGTCGCCATTCGAGTTAAGACAACACCAGCCAATTGTGTAATCTGCCGGAAGTCTTCCCCCGGTCGCCCCGGTCGCCTCCAAAGCCCCCTTCTGCCCACCTTCACATGGTGATGGCTATATCAAAACGCCCATCTCACAAATATAAAAATGCCCATCTCACAAAACGCAAGATGAGCGAATTCGTAGAAATCTTCAGGCGGGGCAACCTAGTAAATTCCGTTATTGAGGCGATCTCCACCACTGGTGAACACATTCGCGACGGGAGTCACGGCAAAGTTCTCGAGATTCGCTTTCAGGATTTCTTTTTGCCGATTGCTCAATCCAGGAATATTCAGTACATCCTCCACCTTTTCAAAGGGAGCATTCGCCACGATTTTCCCAGCGAGAGTGGGGAACATGCCGCGATACTTCCGGAAGGCGCGGACGTTGGTATTGTTGAGATCGATTTTCTGACCAAATTCCGTTCCTAACTTCTTGTCAGCGGCATTTTGGGCAGCGAATTGCGCTAAAACGGGCATGGGACGAACGCTAAGATCTGCAGCGAGCGCTCTTTGCGGTAGCGCTAGCATTCCCACGCAGCTTAGTAAAACGCAAACAGCCGTCAACAGCCGAACTAGTCGTTTCATCTTGTGGATTCCTCTTCATACAGAAAGATTTAATATACAAAATATTATCATTCTTAATGAGAACTCAGAATTACAATTGATGAGGAACCCGCAGAGCGATAGTAGAAATCCAGCTGCCAATCTCTTCAAGGCTCCCGTGGTAAGAACGCCTCAATATCGGCGAAGTTTCCGGCGTAGGTTGGCATGGGGCGATCGTAGCCTTTGAGGTGTACCTCGTGGGCTTCGAGGGTACTCAAATCGAGCTTGGCGGCTTCGAGGTATTCGTAAGTCGTTTGACCCAGGGCAACCTCTTTACCCAATTGCTTGGTGCAAGACTCCAGGCGAAATGCAGCATTTACGGTATCGCCCAATGCAGTATAGTCCGGGCGATCGCCGCTACCGGTGTTGCCCACCATGGCATATCCCGTATTCACCCCGGCCCCAATGCGCAAGGAAAAGGGTAGGGGGTAGCGATCGCTTAATTTCTGGGTCATCTTCTGCAAGTCGGTCAGGGCTTTACAGATTTGCAGACCTTCTTTTGAGGTGACCCGATCTTGGGGGTGAAACCAGACGGCCATAATCGCATCGCCGATGTACTTATCAACCCAACTGCCAGCGACTCGGATAATCTCTCCCGACTGGCGGAACCAAGTGCCGATGAGTTCTGAGAGAATAGCTTCGTCGAGTTGCCGGGTGAGGACGGTAAAATCGCGAATATCGATGACCATCACGGAAATCAAGCGGCGAACGGATAAAAGAGCCGTTGCGGTGGCCGAGTCGTCGCCATCGAATTCTTCAGAGTCTTCTTGTACGGAGCGTACCGGACAGTAAAAATCGAGTTGGGTTTGACCGAGGGTGAGGCGATCGCCATTTTTGAGGGTGACGGGAATACTCACGCGCCGTCCGTTGACAAAGGTTCCATTACGACTGCCCAAATCGATCAGGTAAAAATCGCCACCATCAGTGCATTGAAGCATCGAATGATTGCGAGAAATCCACCGATCTCGGACGACAAAGTTGTTATCGTCATTACGACCGATCGTCCAGCATTTATAGCCTTCTAAGGACAGATAGCGGTCGCCCGAGTCCGTGCGCAGTACCAGGTGGGGAGAAGATTCGATCGTTATCACAGGCTCTTCGTCGATTCAGACCAACATATATTGTCGAGTTGCACCCTTTTCAATTTTGCCTTCTGTTGACCGGGACTGCCAACTCGAAGCCGTCAGTTTTATCGGTGTCATAGCGACACTCGAGGGATGGCGATCGTGCGGATACAATTTTCCGCGTTTGCAACCCACCGATTCGATCTTGACAGATTCGATGGGGAGATTCGGCGTGAATTGACCTCCCGTTAGACCGAATGCGAAACTGACCGAGTGAAACTCGCGAACTCAGTGGTTTTACGGACCCATATCGATCGACCTCGGTTGTCGGTCGATACTAGAAGTTGACGATTGAGTTAGGGGACTTGCCAAAAAATAAGATACCAGCTTGCCAACGACTTGCTGTAGGGGTTAACGGCCGCATTCCCCCTACGATTGGTATATTATTTTCCCGCAGATCCCTAAGGTTAAAAACTCTTTTTTTAAACCCTTGTATGAGAGTTATTTTTTCGGACAAATACCAACACCGTTATCTCTAGATTTAACCTCCTCATCTAAGACGAAAGCTTACCATCGATTGACAAACACCAGTGGACAATTTACCTGACAGCTGAGAGCGCGGCTAACCAAAAGAGTGCATCCACCAAAATTGTACTCAAGACCGCCCCAGAAAATGCCCAATAATGTAGGGGAGGGTTAGAGCCGCGTAAGGGCAGTAAACCCCCAAGCAGTAATACGAGTGCGAAAACTGCCGCCCACAAGGCACCCCACGGTGTATGAACTTGCGCGATCGCGCGCTGAAAAATCGGCACCACGAGTTCGGGTTCGACCTGCATCAATTCTCGCCACCGAGGCATCAAATCGACAAGGTAGAAATAGAAGTCCGTGACGGCCGTACCGAAGAAAGAGCCGATGGCAAACCAGCTGCCGATGGTCAATTGACGGCGATAGAGGCACCACAGGGAAAAAGGAAGGACGATGGCTTCCACCGGCAAATGCCATAACGGTTCCCATCGCAACCATCCCCAGTACAGGGAACCGGCTAACCAACTGCCGGTAAAGCCGAGTAATAGGTCCCCCCACAACTGGGTGCCCGGACGCGACAGCAACACCCGACTCAAACCCACCCAACCCAAGGTCAGTACTAAACTCACCCCCGGCAGGTTACGTACCAAAGGTGCTTCAATAAAGACGGGGACGGCCACCAAAAATACGGCAGCCGCAAAAATCAGTCCGGATTTCTTGAGCTCGATTCCCCGCCAGGAGAAGACTGAGGAATCTGGAGCGATCTCAACGGAGTAAGACGTAGAGTTTGTAAAAGGAAAGTAAAACAACGGATTGTTAATATTTGCAAATTATCTTCATAAAGATTATCACATCTACCCTAGAGGCGATCGACCCCCCTCAGCCTCAGCTGGCAGGGAGTCAACAGCGATCGAGATCGTGTCTGTGGAATTTCTTTCCCATCTCCCTCAGGCTTTTTACAGTCCGAGATGTCTAATTGTAACGTTTTCTATACTTTATGAGGATTTAAGGTGCATTCTAGATGCTCGAGCGCACCCAAAGATCGAGCGGTCGAACTCGTCAACGTTTTGAAATATCTCGATCTTGTGGTGAATTTCCTGTCAGTTTTCCGGAGATTCAAAGGCTAAAAATGAAGGTCGACCTTGTACGTGAAGCCAAATTGAATTTCAAATCGAATTCTCGAAAAGACCAAACATCCAACATCAGAACTCGACATGACTTTATCGTTGCGCAAGCTCTTACCTTTTTGCGTCCTGGGTGGTGCCAGTGCGGCCTTGACCGTCACTTTGGATACAGCGATCGCTCAGACCTCTACGACGGCAGTAACAGCAGATGCGACCCGCGATGCGATCGCCTGGACGCCTAACGTGTTTCAAGCCATTATTTTGGGCATGGTACAGGGGTTAACTGAATTCTTACCCATCAGTAGTACGGCCCATTTAAAAGTTGTGCCCGAAGTGTTGCAGTGGGGCGATCCGGGGGTGGCATTTACCGCCGTCATCCAACTTGGAAGTATTGCTGCCGTATTGTGGTACTTTTGGGACGATTTAGTCCAAGTCACCACCGGGGCCGTACGGGCGATCTCGACATCCGACTATCAATCGCAAGATTTCCGAATTGCTTTGGGCATCGGACTCGGAACGATCCCGATCGTCTTTTTTGGGTTGTTAATTAAATTAGTTTTCGCTGAATTTTACGAAACTCAAGTCCGCACGCTTTTCGTTATTGCCATCGTTTCGATCGTGATGGGAATTTTGCTCGGTGTCGCCGAAAAAATGTGTTTGCACAAGCGGGACTTCTCAAGCCTGAGAATGTCCGATGGTATTTTAATGGGTTGTGCCCAAGCCCTGGCCCTGATTCCGGGAGTTTCTCGTTCCGGTTCGACGATTACAGCCGGATTATTTATGGGTTTGGAACGGGCAACTGCCGCTCGATTTTCGTTTTTGCTCGGTATTCCCGCAATTACCCTAGCGGGGTTGGTGGAATTAAAAGGTGCGTTGGGCGAAGGGGGCGATGTGGCTTGGTTGCCGTTGTTCGCCGGACTCATTTCGGCAGCCGTATTTTCCTATGTGGCGATCTCCTGGTTGATTAAGTTTTTGCAAACGCAAAGTACTTGGATTTTTGTCTGGTATCGAGTTGTCTTTGGAGTGGTGATTTTAGGGACGATCGCATCGGGCGTTTTGCAAAATAGCTAAGTTACGATCGCAGGATATATTGCAGATACCAAGACTGTGAGGATCGTCCGATCTTCGACACGCGGGTTCCTCCAGTTCACCTCCACTTTGGTCTCCATCCCTCGCTTTGGGAGTCTCCCAAAGTCTCACCACTCTGGAGTCGCCATACCGAAGGCTATCGGCGGGGAATTATCTGTCAACACGATCGATTGCGATGGACAACTTGCTTGGAATTTGGGAGACGTCTGAGTCTCCCAATGCGAGTCAATCGGTCGTGCCGCGAGGCATACATTTTTACCGAGTAAAGTCACAAACACAGTCTGACGTTTCAGAGCTTTTAGCAAGCCGAGTCAGCTAGTGCCGCGACGGGTCATTAAAAATGCGTCTTGAAAAGTTGAACGGGACTCAAACCGATATGGCTCGCGATGCACGAAAAATTAAAAATTAAATATGCTTACGGTCTACAGCGTTCACCCGTTGAGAACTCAGTCGTTATTTCTGCCGTGTTGCATGAAGTACTGATGGATTCCGTACAGGACTAGAGTTTCAATCACACTTCGAGTTCGAAGGCTAAAACCCTGATGAGATAAGCGTTTCGGTTTTTTCATTCCCAAGTCCTTCTGGAAAATCTAGAATCTAGTCAAGATAAGAATTTGACGGCTCTATCTCTTCACTTTGTCTAAACTTCAATCCATAAAACGAGGATAAACAATCGTAGATCGATCGCTCTCTATTGGAACGATCGTTTATCCATACTATTATGAAAAATATGACAGATTCACAAAGGCTTGGGACTTTGAAAAAAATCTAGTTTTTCCGATAAATAAATGCGGTAATCTTTGGGTTAAGCCAGAAGAGCTAATCGTCTAGGAAAAGTCATATCGACAAGGTAGCTCACTTTGACTGAACGTGAATGAGTTCATCTACGATTACCGATATTATTTTGACCGACTTCCTAAGTCTTCAATAAAATTTATCTGTGAAGACTCTGTGGATTTATTGACGGTAGAGATACTTACCTTCGCAAGTTGGCGATCGAGGGGTGACATCGAATTTTCGCCATTATAAATCAGAAAACCAAGTTCCTGATATGATATAAGCTCGAGAGGTCATCTTTGTGTTTTGTTTGTATCCGAACTCTGTATAAATTGTAACTCTGTATAAGTTGTCACTTTGTGGGAAATCGCTCTATAGTATCGCTTTGGCCTTACATCAGGATAAAGCACTTGATTTTGCCGCCCCATTGACTAGAACGTCCAACATTTGAGCACTTGATGGCCGTAAAATCAAGACTTCGGAAACAGTAGCAAGAGATGTGTGTCGTTAATTGGTATCGTTCTCAGTCGTCGAGGTTCTCCCGATGGCGACATTGGGCTCATCGGTCGGGCGAGAATCATGCCAGCTGAGTTGGGAATAGGGTCAAGATCGGCAAGAAACTAAATTCCTCACGATTACTTATCGTTAATTGTTAAATCATCAGAAGCAGGCTACCCATGCATTTTTTTATCAAACCCCTCAAATTGGGTTCGAGCCTCCTCCCCTTGGCTGGGTTAGTTACCCTCTCACCCGCTCAAGGACAACCGATCGTACCCAATACAGATGGAACCGGGACGATGGTGGTTCCCACCGGAGATCGCTTCGATATTGATGGAGGGCAGCTTTCTGACGATGGTGCGAATTTATTTCATAGCTTCGATCGCTTCGGACTCGATTCTGGACAAAGTGCCAACTTTTTATCAACTCCAGACATTCAGAATATTTTAGGTCGCATTACCGGAGGCGACCCATCCACAATTGATGGTTTAATTCAAGTCAGCGGCAGCGATGCCAATCTATTTTTAATCAACCCAGCGGGATTGGTTTTCGGACCCAACGCGACCCTCAACGTCTCGGGGGACTTTACCGCAACCACTGCAACGGGAATCGAATTCGAGAACGGTGGCTGGTTCGATGCCATCGGTGCCAACGATTGGGGAAGTTTGGTGGGTGCTCCGAGTGGGTTTGCCTTTGCTGCCACGATCTCCAACGGTTCGCCCTTCGCTCCGGGAGCGATCGTCAACGAAGGAAATCTAGAAGTGGCGACCGGTCGCCACTTGAGATTGCTCGGGGGTACAGTTGTCAATACGGGAACCTTGCAAGCGACGGGGGGAACCATCAGCGTGGCAGCGATTCCCAGGAACAATTTAGTTCGCCTCAGTGCCGAAGGAAGCCTGTTGAGTTTGGAGGTGCCTTCAGCTTCTCAATCCACGGTTTTATCATTTAACCCCTTACAATTGCCCGAACTCCTCACAGGAGGCGTATATGAGTCTAACGCGAGCCAAATTGAAATCGCTGCTGACGGAACGATTCGTTTGAACGGTTCGGGAATTCCCATCGATCCTCAGACCGGGGATGCGATCGTCTCGGGAACCCTGGATGTTTCCATCGACGCTCCCACCGTTGAGACCTCATTGTCTCCCTCAGTGCAACTCTTCGGCGATCGCATCGGGGTCTTGGGGGCGACCCTAGATGCTTCCGCCGTCGGCGGTGGCGGTCGAATCGCCATTGGAGGGGATTTCTACGGTCGCGGCAGTCTTCCTAGGGCCTCGCGCACCCTCGTCGATACCTACTCCATTTTGCTGGCCGATGCTATCGACTTTGGAGATGGGGGGCAAATTAATCTCTGGGCTGATGAAGTGACGGGATTTTACGGCGAGATTAGCGCTCGAGGGGGAGCCAATGGCGGCGACGGTGGTTTTGTAGAAGTCTCAGGTCGACAAACGCTATTTTTTGAGGGAACGGTGGATGTGGGGGCCAATTTGGGAGACTCGGGAACTCTCCTGCTCGATCCGACGAATATCACCATTGTCGATGAGATTCCCAATGCCGAGGAACCCGGAGACTCAACAACTCCCGACGATTCCGAAGACCCGACAACTCCCGAGGAACCCGAAGACCCAACAACTCCCGAGGAACCCGAAGACCCAACAACTCCCGAAGATTCCGAAGACCCAACAACTCCCGAGGAACCCGAGGATTCGGAAATGTCTGACGAGACCGTACCCGATATCCTCGAAGATGACTTTTCCGATGAGGAAATTACCCTTGACGCTCAAACACTCGAAGAGCAAGAAGGTAATGTCGTTCTAGAAGCCACCAATGATATCACTATCGCTCCGGGGGTTTCCTTAGAGTTTGCGCCTAAAGGGGGTGACATTTCCTTTGTCGCCGATTCCGATCGCGATGGCATGGGCGATTTCTCGATGGATGAAACCCTTTCGATTACTGCCCGAGGACGTAATTTCTCGATTTCGGGAGCCAACATCATCGCTGGGAGTATCAATACCTCTGGCATCGATTCGAGTCCTGGAGGCGATATCATCCTGAGTGCGACGAACGGACGAATCGAAATCGGACCGTCTGACACTCGCGGCTTCCTCGATAGTAGCGTTCGAGGGCGATCGTTCAATAGCTCGATCTTAAGTGATGGCGGGGAAATTCACCTGAGTGCCACCGATGGTATCGAGGTGGGAATCCTCAGCAGCTATTCTCATCAAGAAGGAAGCGATCGTGCCGGGAATGGTGGTTCGATCGACCTTTCAACTCTCGAAGGCAATATTTTGACCGGAGCCATCCAAGCCTATTCTTTAAGCGAGAACGGACAAGGCAGCGATGGGGGAAGTGTCTCAGTCAGTGCGCCTCAAGGAGCGATCTCGATCTTGGGCGGTATTTTAGAGAGCATCGATAGCCGCTCTGAGGGAGGATTCAATTCTGATGGAGATGGCGGTGCGATCGATCTCAATTCCGGTAGCCATTTGACCCTCGTGGGCGATCTCGACTCCAGCGCCAGTGCAACTGCCGGTGAATCGGGCAATGGAGGCAATACGCGCTTGAGAGCGGGAGGTAACATCCTCGGCATCGGCATTGATACCTCCAGCAGTACCCGAACCGGTGGAGAGATTACCATCGACGCAACCGGAAATATCTTGCTGAGCACCCTCCGCAGCGAAGGTGGTACTCAGGGGGGAGCGATCGATATCCTCACCCGAGGCTCTTTTGAGACAACCAGTACGTTTCGGGCGATGAATGGAGAGTACGTCAGTATCTCTTCTGCAGGGGAAAGTCCTGGGGAGATCGATATTGAGGTTGAGGAAGACCTAGAGATCGCGGGTGCCATTACAGATGGCACCAATACGATCGCGGAGGTCACCACATCGATCGGCGAAGGTGGAATTACTGTGATTGTGGGGGGCGAACCCATTCCCGCACCGGAACCGGAACCGGAACCGGAGCCCGAACCGGAACCGGAGCCCGAGCCCGATCCGGAACCGGAGCCCGAGCCCGAACCGGAACCGGAGCCCGAGCCCGAACCGGAGCCCGAGCCCGAACCGGAGCCGAAACCGGAGCCGAAATCCGATCCAGAGACCGATCCAGAGACCGAGCCCGATCCGACTCGCGGTGTAGAGGAACCCGAACCGGAACCGACCCCAGAACCGGAGCCGACCCCAGAACCGGAGCCCGAACCCGATCCAGAGACCGAGCCCGATCCGACTCCTAGTCTGGAGGAACCCGAACCAGAGCCCGAGCCCGAACCGGAACCGGAGCCGATCCCAGAACCGGAGCCGACCCCAGAACCGGAGCCGACCCCAGAACCCGAACCTAGTCCCCAAGAGAACGAACTCGAAGACGATCGAACCGAATCTTCGCTCTCCACCGATCTCAAAGCGGGTAGCGATACCACTGCCTCCAATATAGAAACAGATACCTCTGTAACGGATGCCTCCCTGACCCAGACCCAATCGGGTGTCGAGATTAGAACTTCCCAGAGCGACCTCTCTGCCTCGGAAACCGATTCTCCAACTTCAGGGGAGAATACGGGGAGTTCGGACACATCCACAACCGCAGAAAACGGTATCAATACAGCGCCAACAGAACCAGAAACGATCGAGGAGACCCCAACCGTCGAAGCCGAGCTAGAAGATTCGGGGAATTCTAGCTCCGATTCCGTTGTGGCAACGACAGAAGTAGAAACAGAGGAAACAGAGGTGGAAGATTCGGGGAATGCTAGCTCCGATTCCGTTGCCGCAGCTCCGGAAACAGAGATAGAAAATTCGGGGACTTCCACCCCAACTGACCTTGTGGCCGCAGCACCTTCAGGGGAAGCAGAGGACACCTCAGAAACTCACAAAGAACCGATTTCAGATGTCGCGATCGCCCAGACTCCTGAATTAGCAGTACCGACCATCCCCACGAATCGAGTTCAAGTCGAAAATCAACTCGACGCTGGCAATTTAAGTGGGGCGATCGGAGGAATCGAAGGAATGTACGCTTACCGCTGGGGCGATCGGACCGGACGGGAGATGCCGAACACATTTGATTCGATATTTCAGCTGCAAGATCGCCTGCGAGAAATCGAAGCCAAAACGGGACAGACTTCCGTCCTCGTCTACGTCCTCTCCCGCCCCGAGCAGCTCGATCTCATTGCCGTCACGGCATCTGGAAAGCCAATTTACCGCAGCGTTCCCCAAGCCGCCCGCGAAAATCTCATTCCCGTGGTGCGAGACTTCCGCATTAGTCTGACCAATCCCCGCCAGCGCGATTCCCAGGAGTACCTGGCTGCTGCCCAGAAGCTCTATGAGTGGATCGTTGCCCCTTTAGAAGACGATTTAGAAAAACTTGGAGCCGATACCCTGGTGTTATCGATGGATGCTGGCTTGCGCTCGATGCCCATCGCCGCGTTGCACGATGGAGAACAGTTTCTGATTGAGAAATACAGCATTGGCTTGATTCCGAGCATCAACCTGACAGATACGAGCTATCAGCCCCTCAGGGATGCAGACGTGTTGGCGATGGGAGCCAGTGAATTCGATAACGGCAAACCCCTACCGGCCGTTCCCGTCGAGCTATCGGCGATCGTCCGCAATTCAACGCTGGTTCCCGGACAATCCATCAACGGACTGTGGGAGGGTAAATCGTTCCTCAACGAAGCCTTCACCTTCGATAACCTCAAAGCTCAACGGGATGCCCATCCCTTTGGCATCGTTCACCTGGCAACCCACGCCAAGTTCCAAAGCGGAACCCCCCAAGATTCTTACATTCAACTTTGGGACGGTCCGTTGCAACTCAATCAATTGCGCCATCTCGGTTGGAACGAGCCACCGGTGGAACTGTTGGTACTCAGTGCCTGTCAAACCGCTGTCGGCGATCCCGATACGGAACTCGGTTTTGCCGGTCTGGCCGTTCAAGCGGGGGTCAAATCCGTTCTCGCGAGTTTGTGGTACGTCAGCGATGAAGGAACTTTAGGGTTGATGAGCGAATTTTACCGGCAGCTTCAGCAAGACGAAGTCACTATCAAATCTGAGGCTTTGCGACAAGCACAAATTGCGATGCTCAGAGGTGAGATTCACTTAAAGAACGGTCAACTCATCTGGGCCGAAGGCAGCTTGCCCTTACCATCCGAGTTAGCCCAAATGGATTTGGAAACTCACGATTTATCGCACCCCTACTATTGGTCGGGATTTACAATGGTGGGCAGTCCTTGGTAAGGATCTGGGGGTTTTGGGTGTGGAGTTGACAGCTCATGACGATCGATTTTCCCCAGTTTTCGACCTCGTTCGAGATAAGTCACGTCTGTTCGGGATTGTTGTATCCGGTTAAGGTGGGGAAAGGGGTCGGGGGGAATGGGAAATGAGTGCCCCACTCACCCGAAGAGGATATTCACTACCTGTGGTGAACTCAGTTGTGACATGTTCGCCGAGTTCGTCTCGAGTGATTCTCAAATCTCACCCAGAGTGGGCATTACCGCCTGTGGCTTAACCCGCGCCTCACGTTAAGTACTCCACCATACTGAAATCTTCTGAACCAGAAGATTTGACCCGCAGTCATTGGGGATGTGCGGGTTTAGCGTGTAACCCCCGTAGGGGTCAACGGCCGCATTCCCCCTACCGGTGTATCTTTGATGACGCGGGTACTTTATTTCTTTGCAAGTCCCTTGGCGATCGTTGGCGACTATCGCTTCTTGCGCCGATTTTTTTTGACCTTCAGTTTTCCGAAACCTGAAGGAGTATTTGAAGCGTCATCGGGTAGTTGGGATGCTTCCGTTGATTCTTCTGGGGTGGATGGGGGAATGTCGGGTTCGATCGATTCTTCAGGATTGGCCGCGGTTTCTTCAACAACGGCTTCGACGATCTCCGCTTCGGGAGGGTCGGTTTCTAAAACCTCTACCTCTTCAACTATCTCCGCCGTCGGTGTCTCCAGAACAGCTTTAACTTCAGCGACTGCTGGCAGTTCTGGCGTTGTTTCGTCCTCCTCGGGTACTACCGTGACGGCTTCAGCTTCCATTTCCTCTGTTGCTGGTGTTGGAGAAGGAGGAGTTTCTAGCACTATTTCCGGTGTTGGCACGCTCGTTTCCGTTTCGGCTTCCTGAGTCGGTGTGGATGAGGGGTCTTCTGCTTCCAGGGTTTCCGTGGCGACTTCGGCTTCGGCTTCCTGAGTCGGTGTGGATGAGGGGTCTTCTACTTCCAGGGTTTCCGTAGCGGCTTCGGCTTCGGCTTCCTGAGTCGGTGTGGATGAGGGGTCTTCTACTTCCAGGGTTTCCGTAGCGGCTTCGGCTTCCTCGACAATCGGCATTGGGGGAAATGGGGTTTCTTCCACCTCTTCGGGTGTTTCCGAAACGACTTCGGCTTCCTGAGTAGATTCGGAGGCAAATTCTTCTACTTCTGGCGTTTCCGTTACAGGAGAGTCGGTAACGTCCGGTGCTGTTTCAACTTCCGTTGGTGTTGCTGCAACCGCCTCCGGTGCTGGCGATGAAACCACTTCATCCCGATCCCAATCCTCAAAATCATCATTCTTTGCCGAACTGGTAAAATCCGATGTTGGCATTGGCTGGGGCGTTTTTTCCCGACCGAGCAATCCTTTTACCCGATCGATTGCTGATGCGAGGAAGCCAAAGGTACGACTTTTGAGGGAGATTGGTTGGGTTGGCTGCGATCGCGGCGTGGGGGAAACAGTCGGTGGTGGCGGTGCGGACATCGATTCAGCTTCAGCACTCGCCTCGGATTCAGGAGTTTCGATCGCGGCTTCTTCTGTCGAGGTCTCCTCTGGGGTCTCTTCTTCGATCGCGACGGTATCTGCTCGAACCTCAGTTTCGGTTTTTTCTGCCACCGGTTCTAAAGGTTCTTCTTGTACCTGTTCTAAGGGTTCTTCTCCAGTTTCCGATTCGGTGGGAGGTTCGATCGCTTCTAATTCAGGTTCGATGAGAGTTTCGCTCTCCCGTGCATCGGCTTCAGTGGCGGGTGAGACCGTCGATACTTCCTCAACAACCGGAGTTTCCTCAACCGGAGTCTGCGCAGTTTCTTCCACCAGAGTTTCTTCCACCAGAGTTTCCTCAACCAGAGTTTCCTCAACCGGAGTTTCCTCAACCGGTTCGGTTATCTCTTCAGTCGATAAATCCCTTGCCTCGGTGTCTGAAACGATCGTCTCCGAAACCAGACCCGACCCATCCGTTTCGGGAGGCGAAGAAACCGATGTTCCCGTTGCCGCTGGCTTCTGACCGAGATTCAAAAAACTAACGGCTTTCCCAACTTTCGTCTCTCGATCGAGAAGAGAATCGGGAATGGGAGTTTGAGCGTCGAGGGGGGTGGTTTCCCGGCGCAACCGCAGGGTTTGCCATCCCAACCAGCCAATGAGTGCCACGCTGGCTGTCTGTCCCAATAATATTGCTCCCGTAAACCGTCCGGCACAGAACCACAAGATCAGTGCGTAGAAAAACCCCACACCACTCCAGACAAAATCACCTTTCCGATAGACCTCGGGAAAGAAAAATGCAGCCATGTAAAAAGCAATACTGCCCAGTCCGATGATGAGTGCCAGAATGTATGAAAGCATACTGCCCAAACCCCAATTAGGAGAACACGGACGACCGCGCGCGTCGCCCTTAAAGGCTCATTGTAACTCCATATCGGGATGGCTCGATCTCGCAGTCATGGTGAGGATCGTTGCGATCTCGTTCGGTGAGTGGAAAACCCTGCAGAGCAAGGAATCGATCCGAACTCGGTGCGTCATGGCGATGGTTTAAATCTCTGTTACAAAGTTGATGGCGAAGGGTCCATTGCCAGTCTCGCTTTCCCTGATTGCTGAAGACTGAAGACGCCACGATCGCTCGCCACTACTGTGCTGCCTTGTAGAGAGTTTTGGCTAAGCGAATTAATTGCTTCTTATTAAACTGGGCGATTAACGTTTGAGCCGCCGCTTTCGGTTCCGCACTGACAATAATATGTTTCGACCACGCCCCGTCTTCAATTTCCGTCAGTTTCGTTAAGCTGTAACTCGGCTTAATCTCCGCATTCGGATCGGCAGTGAGGCGATCGCTCGATTGCTTAATTTCTCTAATGATAAATGGAGCTAAAATCTTGAATGAGTTTGCCGAATTTGCAATCGCTTTATCCGCCATATCTAACATGATTTTCCAGCCCGATGAATCTCCACCAATTTCACTCAAATGCTGGCAAAAAGTACCCAGCTTCTGACGATTTTGAGAGGATTCTTTTTGCTTGAAAACCTGCAACATTTGTTTGAGGATTTCGATTGTCTGAGTCGAGAAATCTGAGGGTAACCCTTCAGGTTTAGAAACGGCCGGCGCGCCACTCGCTAAAGCCTCTAGGTGAGACTTTAACTCTTCAAAAACCGGATCGGAATCAGATACTATTTGGTCGGCTTCTTCTTCTTGGAGTCCAAAAGGACCCTGCAAAAGTTCTAACAAATCCCGAAGGGTATCTAATCCCTTTAAAAACAAACTTTCGAGTTTTTGGTCGACGGGAATCGGTTGTTCTTTGAGAATTTTGAAATAGTCTTCTAGGCGATGAGCGGTTTTCTGAATGCTACTAAACCCCAGCATTGCCGCTCCCCCTTTCACCGAGTGCGCGGCGCGAAACATTTCGTTGACCATTTCTGAGTCTTTGACAGCTGCTTTGAGGTCTAAAAGTCCCCGTTCTAACGTATCGAGATGTTCCTTTCCTTCTTCAATAAAAAAACGGACGATTTCCTCAGATGCCACGATCGCGCTCCTTGCAGTTGATATCGGTTAATGGGGGTTGATGTTGGGGAATTTAGAAGACATCTCTCTTATAGCAAACTTCTCGCCAATGGCGTTAGGCGCACTTTGAAATCAATTCCCCACACATTCGCCGGTACGATTATTCCACAGCAGCGTCGTCCACTTCAGGGGTATCGATCGCTTCCCCCTCTGCTGGAATCGCGGAATTCGGCAAATCCAGCTGCTCGATACGCGCCTGAATTGCATCTTTCGACTCCGCCGGTGCCAGAGAAAGGGCCTTTTCGAGTAGGGGTTTGGCTTCCTCTAGATTTCCTTGTTTCTGTAAAACGATCGCCTTGGCTAGTAACGGACGGAAATCCTTCTCGTCGTCATTAATCGTATTATCGTAAACCGTCATCGCCTCGCCGTAGCGATCCTCGCTGGCATACACCGATCCCAACAGCAACCGCACCGAAGTGACATCAATACTATTCGATTCCACCTGATTGGCTTGGGGAGCGCTTTTGAGGGTATCTTCGAGCAAGCCGATGGCCGCTTCGGGTCGTTCCTCATCCAGCAGCAAATCCACCAGACCTTGCAGGGCATCGATATTTCCCGGTTCCGCCGTCAAGAGGGTGCGATAAGTCTGTGCCGCGCCCTCATTATCTCCGGCTTGCCGCTTCACCTGAGCCAGCAGCACCGCGTAGCGAGACTCGTTGGGATGGAGTTCGGCGAGTTTTTCCAGGGGTTCGACGGTGCCGGGGATATCGTTGAGTTGCATTCGCACTTGCAACAACCCCAGCATCGCCGTCTCGTTTTCCGGTTCTCGCTGCAAGACCAACTCGTATCCCTTTTCTTGGGCTTTGAGATTTTCCAGATTCGCTTCGCTATTGGGTTGGGCAGCCACCGTCGCACCGGAATTACTCACTTGCGGCGTTTCGAGTACTCCGGTAATCACCGGAACCACTGCAAAGCTCAAAAATCCGATCGCCCCCACCAAGAGGAAGATGCGCGTGACCCAGCTTCCACGTTTTTTTAACACAGGCTTGCCTTAGAATTCAACTTTTATCGATCTTAGTCGTCCGATAAAATCTTAGAACACCCGAAGCCCATTTCGTGGAGTCAATCCCTCGAAGACACCCTAAAGATTCATGATTTTAGATAGGAGGAATTGCGGCTGGGAAGGCTTCGGGAGCGTTAGGAGCGTTGGGAACATTGGGAAGCCGTATCATATGTTTATTCCCCACAACCCACACCCCACACCCCATCTCCGAAAATGCACCTTCACCTCCAACGATTTGTCGTCCGCAAGCACGTCGCCCTCACCATCAGTCGCGGCACCACTGCCCAAACCACCAATCTCTGGGTGCGAGTGGAAGCCGATGGGATTGAAGGGTGGGGTGAAGCATCGCCCTTCTCCATTGGCACCAAAACCCAAACGACCGATGAGATTGCCACCGCCTTAGAACAAATTACCCCCAAACTCGAACCCCTGCATCCCCTCGAACGCACTGCCATCGAACGAGTATTAGCCCCTCTCCCCTCAGCGGCGCGGGCAGGAGTGGATATGGCCCTGTACGATTGGCTGGGGAAGCGGGTTAAACTGCCCCTGTGGCAAATCTGGGGACTCGATCGCGCTGATATTCCCCCCACCTCCGTCACCATCGGTATCAGTTCCCCGAAAGCCGCCCGAGAACGGGTGAAAAGCTGGTTCGAGCGTCCGGAAATTGAAGGATGCTTGCTAAAAGTGAAACTGGGGTCTCCTGCAGGAATTCAAGCCGATCGCGCCATGCTAAAAGCCGTTAAAGAGGTTGCCCCGGAAAATACCTCCATCGGCGTAGATGCCAATGGTGCCTGGGATTTAGAAGAGGCGATCGGAATGTGCGGTTGGCTGGCGGATTTGGGCGTTACTTCCATCGAACAACCCCTCGCCATCGAAAACGACTTTCTCCTTGCCGAACTCTGTTGCCAGTCCCCGGTACCGATTATTGCCGATGAAAGTTGCTTCGTCACCAGTGATATTTATGTCCTATTCGAATCTCTCGAATTCTGTAAGGGGGGCATCAATATCAAACTGATGAAATCCGGGGGGTTAACCGAAGCCATCCGGATGATACATATGGCCAAAGCCTGCGACTTACAGGTCATGCTAGGCTGTTACTCCAACAGCGCGATCGCTAACAGTGCTGCCGCCCAACTGTCTCCCCTGGCAGATTACGTGGATTTAGACTCTCACCTCAACCTTGCCAACGACCCCTTCATCGGGGCAACCCTAGAGAACGGGCGCTTGATGCCCGGTATGTTACCCGGACTGGGATTGCAGAATACGCCATGCTAAAACCCGAACATCGGATCGCCATTCTCCTCCACGGAGGCATTCTCGGTTGGGGCGGTAAAACCGGACTCGCCGTTCTCCGCTACCGAGAGTCGGAAATCGTCGCCGTCATCGATAACGAATCCGCCGGACGATCGCTGGTGGAGGTGACCGGAATCGATCGCGAGGTTCCCATCGTCGCTTCGGTAGAACAAGCCCTGGCCTATAAACCCGATGCCCTCCTCATTGGCATTGCCCCTTCGGGAGGGGGATTGCCCGAGGCTTGGACGATCGAAATCGAACAGGCGGTGGCGGCAGGGGTTTCGGTGGTCAACGGCTTGCACGGAAAACTGGCAACGAACCCGAAACTGCAAAGTTTACTCCAACCGGGTCAGTGGATTTGGGACGTGCGCCAAGAACCCCCCAACTTGCCGATTGCCAGTGCCAGGGCGCGATCGCTTTCCTGTTTGCGGGTACTGACGGTGGGAACGGATATGGCCGTGGGGAAGATGTCGGCCAGTTTAGAAATCGATCGGGCGGCGCGGCGACGGGGGTTGCGATCGCAGTTTTTGGCCACCGGACAAGCGGGATTGATGATTTCTGGGGAAGGAGTCACTCTCGATGCCGTGCGGGTGGACTTTGCCGCTGGGGCGGTGGAAGAATTGGTGATGAATGCCGGGGGCGATCGCGATTTGCTGGTGGTGGAAGGGCAGGGTTCCCTGGTACATGCCGGTTCCACGGCAACGCTACCCCTCATTCGCGGTACGCAACCGACTCATCTGGTACTGGTACATCGCGCCGGACAACATTCAATTTACCGCCAACCTCATATCGATATTCCACCGCTACGGTCGGTTATCCAACTCTACGAAACCGTGGCGCTAGCAGGAGGAATGCTGTATCCCTCGAAAGTCGCGGCGATCGCCCTCAATACCGCCCGCTACGACGAAGAACGCGCCCGAGATGCGATCGCGGCCGTGGAAGCGGAAACGGGGCTTCCCTGTACCGATGTCGTCCGCTTTGGGGCCGATCGAATTTTGGATGCGATCGTGGGTGATGCCAATTGACGATCGATGGGATATTTTCTTTGTAAAATCGGAGGAACGCGAGTCCCTTCAATATTGCTTATCTCGCGTGTTTGCCCCGTTAACTTCTCATCGAGAACTCTACAGTACATTGCAAATTTTGAAGCGTATCGGTCGGGATGCGACCTGAATTGAAACCGCCTCTTTACCTCTAAACATAAGTTCAAACTTAAATTTTTAGACCTCTGCGATCGGTACGCTATCCTACAAACAGAAGATGGTGGGCGCGTCTGCGATCGTATTTCTATCCCAGAAAATGCTCGGCGAGCGAGTTGCGATCGACAAAGCGTGAGAGTAATGTCATACCAATTCTATGTGAAGCAGCCTCAAAAAAATGCGCTCAAAAGCTTACTGGATAAGAAACGATTTAGCGCAGCTTCATGGAGAAACGGTATCAGTCGATGGAGTTCAGTGGACGCACCGATCGTGAAGCGATCTTCGATGGCAATCGCGGCGCGATCGCTTAATTTTGATACTTCTCATGACAAAGCACTCAAAGTAAGATGATTACTCTCAAAATTCAAATCTTAGAAAGTGTCGATCGAAAGTTTCACGTCACGGTGACTCAAAGCGGAGACAATGAAGATTCTTTAACCACATTTCTTCCAGAGATTCCACCGGAACTCGAATCGTCTTTAAAACAATGGAAGCTAGGCTACTACGACCTCAGAGGTGTTCGCGAAGTCTATTCTTCCCTCAATCGACTTGAGTTCGTGCCAACCATTACCGATTCAGAACTGTACGAATATCGCAAATCGACAAAATTCAATTTAAATCGATGGTTAGATACCAATAGCGAACTCAGAGAACATTTAATTCGGATTTCCGATCGCCTTCAACTCAAAAATCATAGTTTTCGGATTTTACTCAGCGTTCAAAATTCAAAACTTTACTACTTTCCTTGGCAAGAATGGAACTTATTTGAATCTTATTTTCCACAATCGGAAGTTTGTATTCGAGTCAAAGGAAAAGAAAATGAAAAAGTAATTCCCATATCGAAGTCTTGGAGAGTCAGAATTTTATTAGTTATTGGCAATAGCGATGGTATTCATGCCGAACAAGATTTAAAAATTGTCAAAGAGCTAGAAAAGAAAGGGGCGAAAGTCGATATTTTAGAAAATCCCAGCCGCGAACATCTCCGAGATGCCTTGAAAACCAAACCCGGGTATCACATTTTCGTATTTTCCGGACATAGTCGCAGCAATGAAGATGGGACGATCGGGTGGTTGGAATTAAACTCAAAAGATAGCTTGACGATCGAATCATTTAAAGATAACTTTAAACGAGCTATCGATCGCGGATTGCAGCTCGCCATTTTTAACTCGTGCGATGGTTTGGGACTTGCCAAACAGATTGCTAAGCTGAATCTTCCCCAATGCATCGTCATGCGAGAACCGGTCCCCGATCGGGTTGCTATTGAATTTTTAAAGCACTTTTTCGACCATTTTAGTCAAAATAAACCCTTAGTCACTGCCGTTCGAGAAACGCGAAAAGACTTAGAACCGTTTGACGGCGAAGGGGCAGTTCCCGGCGCTCAGTGGTTGCCCGCGATCTGTACCCGAGAATCCGCTAAACCCCTCAAATGGAATCAACTGCGTCGCAACCGGATCGCATATATTTTAACGGGTTTAGCGATTGTAAGTTCGACCGTCGGCGTGTTGGCAAAATGGCAACTTTCACACACTCAATTAGCGAATCAATCGAGTATTTGTCCCCAGAGTATTTCTTCGATTCGATCGCAAAATTCGAGCGAGCAAAATCTCGCACCCAAATGTTTGGTTGAAGTGACCGAGATCCCGAATGGAACTTGGTTGCACAGCGGCAGCACCACCTGGGCCCCGATTCGCGGGAGACTTCACCCCACTATCAAAACAATTTTTCCCGATTTTAACCTTCGCTATACCGCACATCCCGATAAACCACCGGGTTCGGGAACCGGGATTCAAATGTTATTAGACGGTCAAATTTCCTTTGCCGAATCCTCTCGACCTTTAAACGAAGAAGAATTGCGACAGGCTTCTATGCGCGGCCTTCAACTCAAACAAGATGCGATCGCCATCGATGCCATTGCTGTTGCCGTTCATCCCGAGTTACCCATCGACGATTTAACCCTGCAACAGCTCAAAAAAATTTATTCGGGGGCGATCGAAAATTGGCAACAAGTGGGGGGTCCCGATTTAGACATTCAACTCTACACCCGAGCGAAAGATAGTGGCACGATCGAATTTTTTCAATCCTATGTTTTAGGAAAAACTAAATTTAGCGATCGAACCATCGAAGTCGAAACCCCCACCCTCGCCATCCGCCAACTCAGCGAAAACAAAGGCGGAATT
>NZ_JBRJXU010000142.1:0-2772 GCF_057467645.1 Zarconia sp. | reverse complement strand
GAATCGGGATGAAGTACTTTGCTCCCCAGCAACCAGATGTAGCCAGTGCGATCGCTTCGCTCATCAAGAGGCTTGCCAACCGCCCGAATCTCACCCAGAGTCGGCATCCCGTCGACGTCGCGGTCGCAAAACTGACGTTATCTATTCACAATTGACCATCAAATCTGCGTTTTTCAAACCGATGCCGTGGATGCTCGATCTCAGATCCGATTGAACGATCGCACGTTTAGACAAATTTAAACGATCGAACCGTAAAATTCTTATCTTGACTAGATTTGAGTATTTTATGGCTGTATTGCCGTGAGGTGAAGACACTCCGCTCGAACATGAGCGTATCTTTGATATAGCAGTCGCTATTCAAGTTAAGACAACACCAACCAATTATGTAATCTGTCGGAAGTCTTCCCCCCATCTCCCCAAAACGCAGTAAAGGCGTGCCGAAGCACGCCTATCGGTGATACACAACTTAAATTTGAGAGGGTTCGAGGGGATGACGAGAGTTGATGTTGTCGTTTATTCTCTAATGAGTTCAGAGTCAATAAATGTCACAAATCGCCCCATCAAACACGAGCCAGTGTGCGAAATCGAGGATTTAACGACGAAACCTCGATCGCTTCGTCCCCTTCTCGAACCCAATTCGGCGCGGCATCAGTCGATTACTTTCAACCAACCGCGGCGAATGGCATGAAATAGTCGCTCGATGGTCTCCCGTTCGTCGTCACAGAGAACGCGATCGACTAACACCGACACGAGCGTTTGTCTTTGGCAATCCGTAATGTAACCGGCGTTCCAAATACGAGCTAATAAATCTTCGACAACCAGAGGACGAATTGCTTGGGTGTTCATTTTTAGCAACGCTCTGAACTCTATACAACTTAGTATCTCGTTTCCAAAAGTGATTTTCAGCGATCGATACTGTTATGAGAAGGTGATATCGATCGCCGGGTTCCGTGACAGGTTCGCGAACAATGATACAATCTGGGTTGCCAATCTTCAGGCTCTTTTTTGAGTATGTCTAAGCGCGATCGAGCTGTCAACGTTGAACCGTCTGCCGAACCTTCCGCCTCAGACCCAAGCAAACCCTCTCGAAAATCGAGCAAAACCAGCGACGATCGCACCGCCGCCCCCCTGGAAGTTGCCGCCGCCGATATTGCCAAGTTTGCTGCCTTGCGGGTGAAGCTTCAAGACGCGCAAGAGAAAGCCAAACCTTATGTAGACCTCATTGAAGCCTTGTTTGAGAGCGATCCCCTCAATGAGAAGCAAATCGAACTCGCGAAAAGTAAAGACTTTGCCAAATCATTAACCAATCTCGCTGCATTAAAAGTGGAATCCGATACTTTAGCGGTCAAAGCTGCAGAAGCTTGGGCAACTTTAAAACCCATTTTGATGGTTGATTCTCAATAACAGAACGTGAAACTGACCGTAACCGCCACGGTAAGCACGAACATCGCGAAGAGGCGCACAGGGAGAAAGACTCCAGTGAAAACAAACGAGTGTTCGTACTCTTTGTGGCGACGGCTATAAAGTCAAAAATTCTGAGTTTGTCAATTGTCAATTATCCATTGACTCCCAACACGCCCGATACAAATCCTGCCAACCTTCTCGTTCTTTAACCACCGTTTCTAGGTACTCCTGCCACGCCACTCGATCGCGTACCGGATTTTGGATCGCCGCACCCATCAACCCAGAAGCCACATCCCGCGCCCCCAATTCCCCACTGCCAAAATGCGAGGCTAAAGCCATACCGTTGAGGACGACAGAAATCGCCTCGGCGGTACTGAGGGTACTACTGGGGGATTTAAGCTTCGTTTTACCATCGGCAGCCATCCCCTGGCGCAGTTCGCGGAAAATGGTAACAACGCGGCGAATTTCTTCGAGGGCGGGGGTTTGGGTCGGTAAGTCCAGGGCGCGTCCCAGGCTGGCAACGCGACGGCGCACGATTTCCACCTCTTCCTCTGCGGTTTTGGGTAAAGGCAGAATCACGGTATTGAAGCGACGTTTGAGGGCACTCGAGAGATCGTTAACTCCCTTGTCGCGATCGTTGGCGGTGGCGATGACGTTAAATCCCTTCTGCGCCTGAATTCGATCGTTGAGTTCCGGAATCGGCAACACCTTCTCCGAGAGGATGGTAATTAGCGAATCCTGAACATCGGCTGGCATCCGGGTGAGTTCTTCCACGCGGGCAATTTTCCCCTCCGACATCGCCCGCATCACCGGACTGGGTACGATCGCCTCCATCGACGGACCTTGGGCCAGCAAACGGGCGTAGTTCCAGCCGTAGCGAATCGCTTCCTCACTCGTACCCGCCGTCCCTTGAATAGAAAGGGTGGAGTTACCGGAGATAGCCGCCGCGAGATGTTCGGACACCCAGGATTTCGCCGTTCCGGGAACCCCCAGCAGTAGCAAGGCGCGATCGGTTGTCAGAGTAGCGATCGCAATTTCGATCGGGCGGCGATCGCCGATATACTTCGGGGACACCTCGAATCCATTCTCCAATTTTCCCCCCAAGAGATAGGTGGCGACGGCATGAGGAGAGAGAGACCAATTCGGCGGACGCTGCTTCTGATCGACTTGTTGGAGAACGTCGAGTTCTTCGGCAAACTGCTGTTCCGCGTGTTCGCGCAGCAGTGAGGTGGGTGGGTTTTCGGGTTTTGAAGAGGCCACGGGCTTCGGGGGCTTGGGGGGGCTTTTAGGGGCTTCGGAGGCTTTTGGGGGCTTGGGGATCTAAATTTTTCTTCCGTTTCTCCCTTTTCCCTCCTCTCCGCGTCCCCG
>NZ_JBRJXU010000141.1:0-3004 GCF_057467645.1 Zarconia sp. | reverse complement strand
CGCAGTCTTTATCTGCGCTGATTTTATCAGTTTGTACGTGGCTTTGGAGGTCATCGGAATTGCGGCATTCCTACTGATTGCCTATCCTCGGACCGATCGATCGATTTGGGTGGCCTTGCGCTACCTGTTTGTGAGCAATACGGCAATGTTGTTTTACCTAATCGGGGCAGTGTTGGTCTACCAAACCCATCACTCCTTTGCCTTTTCCGGGTTGCAAGGGGCCCCGACCGAGGCCGTTGCCCTGATTTTCCTCGGTCTGCTTACTAAAGGGGGCATTTTCGTCTCGGGGTTGTGGCTGCCCCTGACGCACTCCGAAGCGGAAACCCCCGTATCGGCAATGCTGTCGGGGGCGGTCGTCAATACCGGCGTGTTTCCCCTGGTGCGCTGTGCCCTGATGGTGGAAGATATCGGGCCGATGCTGCAAATTTTTAGTATCGCCACCGCATTTCTGGGGGTGGTTTATGCCATTTTCGAGCGAGATACGAAGCGGATGCTCGCCGCGAGTACGATTTCCCAGTTGGGTTTCGTTCTGGTGGCCCCGGCGGCTGCGGGGATGTACGCCCTCGCCCACGGCTTAGCCAAAGCAACGCTGTTTTTAATTGCGGGAAATTTACCCAGCCGCAACTTCAAGCAACTGCAACAAAACCCAATTGCGTTGCCGATGTGGATAGGTATGGCGATCGCGAGTTTGTCGATTTCCGGATTGCCCCTGCTGGCAGGGTTTGGGGCGAAGGTCTCAACGATCGATCTGTTGGGATCTTGGCAAAAAACCGCCATGAAGATTGCGGCAGTTGGGACGGCGATCGTCTTTGCCAAACTCATCTTTCTCCCCATTGCTCGACCCTCAGAGCCGAGCGAACCGAGAAAGAGAAAATTTGGCTTCTGGGCGGCGATCTGCCTGCTGCTGGTCTCGCTAGTGGCCGCTAGCGGTTTGTCTTTACCCGGATATACCACGGCTAATCTGATTAAATCCCTGGCAACGATCGCCCAGGGTTGGCTGATCTACGGATTTGTCTTTAAGCGGTTCGCGCTGAAACTGCCGCGAATGCCCGAGCAACTCGAACATCTTATTGGGACGATGAGTCTAACATTAACGTTACTGTTTTGGATGGTGCTCGCATGATTGGAGATCTCGATTGACGACTAACGCCACATGCAACTTAACGATCCACAACCTGAAAATGCGGGGTCATATCAAGTTCGGTTAAACACTTACAATTCCGGTTTGAGTGAGCTTCGGGGGCGTGGGGAGCTTGGGGAGCTTGGGGAGCTTGGGAAGAGAAAAACTTTAGCAATCGCGCCTAATTGTCACGAATTATCCGAACTGGAGATCGCTGGGGTTGGGGAAAGGAGGATATGGTTTGCTCGCGCACCACATCGCTTGGCAACAAGGTTGCACGTCCTATGACTAGACACCTGGTATCAATCAAAAATCAGATCGAGATCGATGGCAAATTCATGAATTGATTCTAGCTTTCCCCCTGAATCATTGACCCCAAAAAATTGTTGTAAAATACCACAAATATGGATGGTACGAAGTGTATCGGTTACTCCGAAGGAAAAAGAGATAAATCACGAGTTTATCGGGCAATAACTACCTCGAATTTGGTGTTTTGAAATTAACCAGATAACGCAATGTATGGAATTGTTTTCAGACCGTTCGAAAAACATAGCCGTCTCGGGCGATCTCTTTCAATTGAATTCAACTCGAAGCGATCGCCGTTCCCAACACATCTGACGAACGGGAAAACTTCAGCTCGTACGAGTGAATTAGCAGCCGTGGGGAACAGCTCGCCTCGAACCGGGGGTATTCACCCACCGCCTGACTTGGTCATTTCTTGGAGTGTGACGGACCCTATATAGTGATAAGCTTTACTGTAGGGCATTGCGCTATCTACATCGGGATTAACGCCATTCATTAAATTGGGTCAGAGCGCTCGGGTTTTCATCGGGAAAATCTACATCATTTATGATGTCGTATCGAGCGCCCGAACATTAGGATAGCTATCTTTGCGATCGCTGCCAAAATTTAAACGAATCCACTCTGGATTTGGGCACATCCATCCAGAATCGTTTGTCCAGACTCGATCGGATAAACGAACTTTGCAACCTACCATTTTCCAACTCGCAAACAACGAGTTTAGAATCAGCTAAGGAAAACAATGATGCCAAACGCAACGACGATTTTAGAAGCGTGCATTTTCGCCACCGTGATGTGCGGTTTTTTCGGCATCATTTTCAAGAAGAACCTGATTATGAAAATCATCTCCATGGATGTGATGAGTACCGGGGTCATTGGTTACTACGTGTTGGTGGCGGCTCGAGGAGGGGTGTTTGTGCCAATTGTTTCCGATTCGCGAGAGGTCGCTTATGCAGATCCGGTGCCCCAGGCGGTTATCTTAACGGCGATCGTGATTGGCTTTTCGATCCAGGCTTTAATGCTCGTGGGGGTGATGAAACTCGCCCGAGATAATCCGACCCTGGAGAGCAATGAAATCGAGAAAAATAATATGCCATGAGTACGATTACCATTGCCTGGATCGCCCTACCGTTTTTTGTCGGATTCAGTATTTACCTTTTACCCAAGCTCGATCGCTACTTGGCAACCCTGGTGGCTCTAGTTTCGGTGGCTTATGGGGTATGGCCGTTGGTCAACTCCAATTCCCAAATCATTGAGTTGCTCGATCGCTTCGGGGTCACCCTAACCATCGACTCCAATTCCCAAACCATCGAGTTGCTCGATCGCTTTGGGGTCACCCTAACCATCGACTCCCTCAGCGGCTATTTTATCTTGACCAACGCCCTGGTCACCCTCGCGGTCATTCTCTACTGTTGGCGGGGGGGGAAAACGGCGTTTTTCTACACCCAGGCGATTATCCTCCACGGCAGCGTCAACGCAGTCTTTATCTGCGCTGATTTTATCAGTTTGTACGTGGCTTTGGAGGTCATCGGAATTGCGGCATTCCTACTGATTGCCTATCCTCGGACCGATCGATCGATTTGG
>NZ_JBRJXU010000140.1:0-31260 GCF_057467645.1 Zarconia sp. | reverse complement strand
GGAATCGGGATGAAGTACTTTGCTCCCCTGCAACCAGATGTAGCCAGTGCGATCGCTTCGCTCATCAAGAGGCTTGCCAACCGCCCGAATCTCACCCAGAGTCGGCATCCCGTCGACGTCGCGGTCGCAAAACTGACGTTAATTTAAAGTCTGGCGCGGGATGTATAGCCGTATTCAGTCCCGTTAGGACAATAGTGCGCGCCGCGCGTGCGTGAGCACAAACATCTTGCTCGCGTTTCCAACGATACGATTGTTGGAAGTGTCCTAACCACAGTGAATACCGCTATAGCAGTCCCTTGACGGTTGGCAGGGGAAGCTGGGTAAGAAAGCCCGAACGATGGATGTTTCATCAAGCTTTCTATCCGTCGAGATTGCGTGAGGAGTGTCATGGGGATCTGGTATTGGATATCGATTCGGTATCGATCGTCAATGGTTTGAGGGCGGTTACGGCGCAACTAGTGCCGCTACGGGTCATTAAAAATGCAAAATGCAAAATTAACAATGCCTACCGTTCATAGCTTTCAGTTGTTGAGAGCTGGTCAGTTATTTTTGCCACGTTGCACTAGAGGCTGCAACCGCTGACATACTGCTGCGAGTGTCCCTCAGGGGAAACCCAACGTCCAAACTTAATGACACAGCCACTCAATAAACTGAGTCTTGAATGTAAGACACAGTGGAAGTCATGGGAACGATTAAGGACGATTCAAAAGTAGCCCGTTGACTCGCAATCGCCTGAAATCCCAACTTAGCTAGCCCAGCCCGACTGTTCCATCAACCGAATGGCGGTGTCAAAATTTTCGCCGTACTTCGATACGTTCACCGGGTCGCTTGTAAACTGACCCAAGCGATTCAACATCGGATCGATCGCCACTCCTTGAACGGCAGGATATTCGTTATTACCTTCGGCAAAGTAGGCTTGAGCTTGCGGGGTGGTGAGATATTCGAGGAACGCGATCGCCGCTTCTTTATTCGGTGAATGCTTGAGCAAACCGCCACCGCTGACGTTGACGTGAGTGCCCCGTTCTCCCGAACCCTGATTGGGGAAGAAAATACCCACTTTTTCCACCACTTCCCGATCTGCGGGATCGTCGGACTTCAGCAAGCGCATGTAGTAGTAACTGTTGGCGATCGCAATATCGCCAATCCCCTGGGCACAGGCTCTAATTTGACCCGTATCGTTACTTTCTGGCGTCCGGGCGAAGTTGGCAGTCAAACCTTCGAGCCATGCCTGAATTCCCGCTTCACCGTGGGCGGCAATCAACGATGCCACCAGAGAGCGATTGTAGATGTTGCTCGACGGGCGGATGAGAATCTTGCCGCGCCACTTGGGATCGGCTAAATCTTCATAGCTGGAAAGCTCGGAGGGGCTGACCCGATCTTTGTTGTAGAAAATCACCCGCGCCCGCTTGGAAAAGCCGAACCAGTGACCGTTCGGATGACGTAAATTCGCAGGAATTTTGCGGTTGAGCGTGCTGGAGTTGACCGGCTCGAATATACCGGCGCGATCGGCTTTCCAGAGGTTGCCTGCATCGGCCGTGAGCAGGATATCCGCCGGACTGTTATGACCTTCGCTCTCGATTCCCTCGATGAGTTCCCCCGCTTTCCCTTCGACGAGATTAACCGACCCGCCGGAGAATGAAGTATAGAGGGCTTCGTCGGTATTGTAGTGGCGAGAAGAGTAGAGATTAACCGGAGTGCCCTGGGCGCGGGCGCGGGGCAGCTTCCCCAGAACAATGGCAGTTAATGCCGTGCCACCCACCAAAAACGTTCGTCTTGTAACTTTAGCGTTCATGAATGTTCGTGTAAATAGTTATCGCTCCAATCCTCTGTTTAGGCACTGGAGTTGAGGTGTTTGGTCAAAAACTATTGACATTTATATGCAATAGCTTCTGAGACATTGAAGCATCAGCTGTCATTAATTGCAAGTTATTTTTATTTGTGAGTCTCCAAGTGTAGGGTGACCGGGTGTGGGGTGTAGGGTGTGGGGACGCTCCAGAGAGGGAGAGAAATTTGTAGGGTGGGCAGTTGTCCGGACCGGAGTTGTACGATTACATTCGCTATCGAACTGCCCACACACCCTGAGTCAGTTCAACCTTTAGCCAAAACCGCGATCGATGAGTTTCATATAATAGACAGTTGAAAGAAATAAAAAATTTAGCTCCTTTTCAGACCAAAGCTATACACGATGCTCTCTTTTACTTTTTTCACCGAATAGAAATCTGGTAGCTCTCAAAAATCCGATCGATTTCTATAGTAATTCTCAGTAGACGGAGGTACACCCAAATTCTATTTCCTATTCCCCGTTCCCCGTTCCCTAAAATCAGAAACTCTGTACCTCATGAGGCGCGAAAAGCGCTAGATACCGAAGTCATTAATTTATTTTCACTCTCCCCTTTGACCCTGAACCCTTCCCCCTTTTCTAGACCGGTCTAATGGCTCTTCTCAATCAGTTTGCATTAATTTCCCTCAAAGCATTTCATCTACTGACCCTTGTCTTTACAGTGTTCGGATGGCTGGTTCCCATTCCTCTCGCCTGGAAAATCCATCTGGTTCTGATTCCCCTCACTATCGGCCAATGGTGGCTCAATGAAGGCACTTGCATCCTCACCAATCTGGAAAATTGGCTGCGGGGTGAAGTTCCCGAGAAATCCCAGCAACAGGGGCAATTTATCAAAAGTTTGCTCGGTTTTTGCTGTCAACCCCTACCATCCGATCGAACGATTAAAATGGGTATCTACGCGGTGATGGGAACAGCCTGGATGCTGTCGGCATGGCAACTTTTACTTTGGATGCAGCGTTAGTGGGGCATTTTATTTATAGCGCTACGCGCTTAGGTTAGGACGTTCAGAAAAATGACCCACTACCCAGAGGGGAAGACGGAGATGATGGTGTCCTAAGGTATGTGCGTAGTGCTATAACGTGAGGCGCGGGATAAGGCTCTTGGAGTGGTGGGGCACTAAGGTGGATTCGGGTCATGTGTGGAAGTCGAAAGGAGTCGAACAACACCGGGAAAATTGGTCAACGGAGGTAGTCATGTGGGATTCTATTCCCCCACACCCCACACCCCACACCCTACACCCCACCCTCACCGGTCACTGTTTTATCCCGAACTGACGTTGTTTAATGTCCGCACCATCGATGAAATGCGCGGGAAAGACGTTCGTCAATTTCTCGGGCGAGATTGCCAATCCCGATATCGCGATCGACGTGAGAGTAGAGACCGTCTGTGTTGACTTCGAGCACCAGCCAGCGACCTGTTTCATCTTGGATTAAATCGGCACACCCGAACGAATCCAGAAGATGGGTGGCACTCAAAGCTTGGCGAGCTTGAAACTCCGCCGCCGGTGGGACATCATTTTCCATTTCATACCTGGCCCCGCGCGCGTGAGCGACAAAGACAGAGCGGTTCGTACCGGGCGGAAAACGTCTGGCATTCCAACCCAACGTTTCGCCGGCAACGCAGTACAACCGATAGACTTCGGGCACTTCCAGGCGAATAAACTCTTGCAAGATATAAGGACGCGGCCAATCCGGAGGAATCGGCATCCCCAGCTCTTGTAAGCGATGACCCGATGCACCGCTACCGGTGGGCCATTTGAGAACCCACTGACAGTGCGTTTCTGTACGAATCAGTTCCATCACCGCTTCTTCCGATTCGAGCAAATAGGTTTTAGGCGTGGCAACTTGATGACGATCGAAAACTTCCGCAAGTTTGCGCTTATCCGAAGCCCATTCAATCGCCTCCCATGGGATAAAACTGCGACCCGATGGCGGCTGCGGGCTTTCCCAACCGAGTAGGTAATTATATTGTGCGGGTGTGGTGCTAACTTCGAGATTCATCGCACCCGCCAAACGTCGTGCGTGTTCTGCAAAAACCCACGCTCCATCACCTGCGTTGAGAATCGTTGCCGTTCTGTTATACCTACCCAAAGCTACCCATCTCTATACAAATCTGGACTGTGGCGCTTACTTTCTGCTTCATCGTGGCTTCTCTCTGTCGAAAGAAGGGTTTGCCCACTCCACAGACTGTCACGGTGGAACTCACCGCCATCGGGAACTAAGAGCGTTCCGGTATCAATACACCCTTCGTACTTGATGGCAATGAACCACTCATCGGCAGTGCGACTGATGACGCAGTTATGCACGGCGGTCACAGGGAGAGGTTCGGAAAGTTTCACCCAACCGATGGATGGCAGTTTGATTCGCCGCCCATCATTTTTGATGCGAGGCTTCGCTTTCGTGCCTGATTCGAGGTAGAACGAATCGCCTACACCTTTTTTCTTGAACCGTGGCTGAGCCGAAACCTTGGAGAAGCAACGCTTCCAGGCAGTTCTCAAATCGGCTAACGCTTTCTGGGGAACGTTCTTATTCGTTTCGTAGTACCAAGGATTCTCAGGTTTGACCTGTGCAATCAGATGCTTGTGCAAGTCGATTGCCGATGGCACTTTAACCGACTTGTCAGTTTCACGCAGTTTAAGAATTTCTCGGATGAGGGCATTTCCCCAGTTGTCAGCGTGACGGGCTGTTCCCGCTGCCTTACGAAAAGCAGTGCGCTGTTTGTTGTTCGGTTCTAATCGGGTTTTGAATGACAGTAACATTTTATTGCTCGCTCCCCCCAGACCCAATGCTGTCGATCGCTGTTCTCGATTTCATCGGAAGGTATATGATTGAGAAATCTGTTAAAACCTCAATAGCTCAGAGTATATAAAAATGTTGCTCAATAAAGTTAGCGATCGCCAAAGCCGTTCTAACTTTGAAAGACGGCGATACCTCTGGGCTATGGGAGAACTCGCGGCCAAAATTCCACCCAGCCAAGTTATCGCCGATCGATATCGAGTGGTTACCCCTCAAGTTTGGCTCGATACGCAGCCAGAGCTGCCACCTCAATTTCCCGATCCGATTCCCGAAGTCGTCGAGCCGTACTTGCACCTGTATCCCCTGCGGTTGCACGTGCCGATCGCCTTCGGTACCTGTCAGTGGGCCAACGACGGCGCTCAAGTGCTGCTGCTCGAAAACGCACCGATCGATCCTCAGGGGAATCTCTACCCCACCCTGTCGCAAATGTGGAGCACCGCGTCACCGGTGCGTCGAGCCTACTGGCTGTGGCAAATTCTGCAACTGTGGACGCCGCTGGTGGAAGCGGGCATGGGGGCGAGCTTACTCGACGAAAATAATATTCGCGTTCAGGGATGGCGGGTGTGGCTGCTGGAACTTCACCCCTCAACGTTGCAACATTCCCTCAAAGATTTAGGGCGGACGTGGTCGACTCTAGTGCGGGATGCAGGGGAAGAGCTCGGGGAATTCCTGCGGGGGATTTGCCAGCAAATGCGCGATGGCGATCGAATCGATGCGATCGCCCCTAAACTCAATACCTGGTTACTCGAACGCGCGGCCGAGCTACCCCTACACGTTCGGGTGGCCGGAGCAACGGATACCGGTCCGGTGCGCAATAAAAACGAAGATGCCTGCTACCCTACGGCGTCGGATTTGCGAGCCAAACAAGAATCCCCTCACGACGAACTCATCCCCAACCTAGCAATTCTCTGCGATGGCGTCGGGGGTCACGAGGGGGGTGAAGTCGCCAGCCAGATGACGGTACAAGCCCTCAAATTACAGATGCGGGCATTTCTCGCGGAAATGGTGCGAGAATCGACCCCGATTCCCCCCGATGCCATTTGCGACCAGTTGGCGGCGATCGTGCGGGTGGTGAATAATATTGTCGCCGCTCAAAACGATTCCCAAGATCGAGCATTGCGACAGCGCATGGGGACGACGCTAGTGATGGCATTGCAGGTTCCCCAGAAAGTGAGAACCCAAACCGGCGAAACCCTCGAAAATGCCCATGAGTTATACCTGACTCACGTTGGTGACAGCCGTGCCTATTGGATTACGAGAGAATACTGCCAACAACTCACCGTCGATGACGATGCGATCTCCCGCGAGGTGCGCTCTGGCCGCAGTCTCTACCACCAAGCCCAGCAACAGAAGCATTCTGGAGCGCTCACCCAAGCTCTGGGCACCCGGGATGGCGATTTGCTGCGCCCGACGATTTCTCGATGGATTATCGAAGAAGATGGGGTGCTGCTGTTGTGTTCCGATGGGTTGAGCGATCGAGATGGGGTCGAGCGGTATTGGTCGCGATTCGTACCGGCGATTCTCGATGAAGAACTCTCCATTGATGCGGCGGTCGATGAGTGGATTCAACTGGCGAACGAAACCAACGGACACGATAATACGTCAATCGTCCTGACTTACTATCGCCTATCTCAACACCCGACGGAGAAGGTGAGGTTGTTCGAGCCGGGTCAACCATCGACAGACATTGCACCACCGGAGTCGGAGATGTCGGAAGCCTCCAAAGTCTTGCTCTACGATCGCCCAGAATCCTCTCGTCGCCGTCGCCGCCGCCCAAATCCACCTGCCTGGGTCACCATTGTGGGGGTTTTGGCAGCACTGGCACTGAGTGCGGCAATCGGTTGGCTAGCGATGTCCCAACTTAAACCCAAACAAACTCCACCCGAACCCGTTGCTCCGACTCAATCTCTACCCCCTGCTGATGGGGAGTAGTTGGTGATGGAGACAAGGGGACAAGGTGACAAGGGGACAAGGGGACAAGGTGACAAGGTGACAATTGGGAGAAAGAGAAGATAAGGGGGAAACGGGAGAATTGGGAGAAACGGGAGCAAGATGCTCCCACTGTTGACTCTTCCCCTGCCCCCGAAGCTTTCGAAGCCCCCGAAGCCCCAAAAGCCTTTTGCCAAAAAGAACGCGGGGGGGTGCATAAAATGACACGATCGAACGTAGTATTATACAAGTGTGTTATTTAAGGAGAAGGGTGGGTAAATATCGGCTCACCCAAGCGAACGTTCCTACCCAAGCGTCAAAAGAGTGTTGATACTGCTGACCAACCGGATATTTTGTAAATTCTTCTGTAGAATGAATTGAGAATAACAGGTGGTTGTGTGAGTTATCTGCTCTTGAAGTGTGTTTTCAACTCCTGTACGTCTCGATATCGCGTTCTCCGTTGTCTTGCGTAAAGTTCGGGTCAGAGCCAATTTTAGCATTAGGCACGGATAACCGCTTTCCACTTGGGTCTGACTTAGGTCTAATATTTTGTGAGTGAATTTCTCATCGGTAGAATCTTTGATTGTTGAAGTAAAATTGACGATATTAAATATCGGTTTCTTGGGTGAAAATCGAAGATAAACTTGGAGTCCGTAGAGAAATTTAACCACTCGAATCGATCTAAGTCGATCGAGGCTGTTAAAAATGAGAAATTACCAAGAAAATCCCGATCGAATCCTGAAAAGTTAGACATTTTTGGACGATCTACATATTGACTCTCTAAGATCGTGAGTGAAGTCCTTCATCGCTTGTTCTGGAGAGCCTGGATTCTCTAAAGTCTAAATTTTCAGGTTGAACCGAATTCATTGACCCGTTAGCATTTCCTTGACCCAATGACTTCAGCAAATTGAGGGTTTTAGATTATCGTACTCGATAAAACCTCGTTCGGACTCGCCATACTCTTTAAAGTTCGGATAAACTCGAACGGTGATTTTTAAAGTTGAGGTATGAAAGCAAAAAAAATCAAGAACGAAAACACAAAGCGTGCATATTTTAGTCACTTCTCACCTAGTTAAAAGTACAAGTACAGATTCGAGAAATCGCAGTCCGGTTACTTCCGTAAACTCTGACTCTTGCCAGTCGATGATGTAGTCTCGAACGAACCCCACGTTTCCCCCCATAGGAGCATTCTCATGACGTTCTTATTTGCCGAACCTACTCAAACCTGGCTCGAAATTTCCCCAGCCGTGCAAACTCGCTCTTGGGAGAAAAGCCAGCAGTTTTCCCACCCCGTCGGTCGCTGGCAAGCGTACCTCGACCAACTTTGCTTAGACATATTTCTACCCTGGCTCAAAGCAGAGTACGCACCGGCTGCGGTTGCCACCTTCCCCGAAACATCGTCTCCAAGGGAAATCGTGGCCGGATGTAGCCTCACCCTCGGCAATCGGCGCATCGTTCTCATTCCCACGGACACCATTGACGAAGACGAATTACGGGTTCCCCGAGAATGGCTCGACGTGCCCGACTGGACTGCGGATTACTATCTCGCCGTACGGGTGGACTTAGACGAAGGTTGCCTGGCCATTTGGGGCTGGGCAACTCACGCTCAACTGACATCTCAAGGGGAATACGACGATTTCGATCGCACCTACAGCCTCTCGGGAGACGAACTGAGTGCAGATACGAGCGTGGTGTGGACGGCGATCGAACTCGGCGTCACGGAACAAACCCAAGTCGCCGTGTCTCCCCTACCGGAGGTGGACGAGGTACAAGCTCAAAATCTGGTGCGGCGTTTGGGCAATCCGGAACTGGCAACCCCCCGATTGGAGGTTCCCTTCGAGCTGTGGGGAGCGCTTTTAGAGTCTGAAGACTGGCGGGGGCAAATCGCCCGACGGCGGCGGGGCGAACCCATCGTCGAAGCCCAGAATTGGTTTAGCGGTTTGTTCGATGCCACTTGGCAGTCCGTGGAATCTCTCTTTCCCGCATCGGAGAATTTAGCCTTTCGCTTCCGTCGGTCGGCAATTGGGGTGGTACGACCGGTGCGACGGGTCAAACAACTCGAACTCGGCGGCACGTCGGTGGCGGTTTTGGTGGAAATGAGTCCCGAAGCCGACGATCGCATTGGGATTCGGGTTCAACTGCATCCGAGTCCGGGGGAATCTCATTTACCCTCGGATCTGAGCTTAGCCCTATGCTCGCCAACCGGCGCCCCCCTGCGGGAGATTCAATCTCGGGCGCGGGATAATTTCATCCAACTGCCCCGGTTTAAATGCGCCTCCGGCAGCTACTTTTCCGTTCGCGTTACCCTAGAAGATACCAGCGAGATCGAACATTTTGCCATCTGATAGAACTGGGACACTTCGGCGAAACGGAGGGTACATCTAAGATCGAGACCGATCCGAAGTCTCTAAAAGTCTCGAATCTTGAGGGGATAAGGTTCGTTGCGTCTTCACCCGACTCTGTTCGGTGTGGGTGCGTCAGTTCTGCTTCATTGACAAGCATTACCCTAGAAGAAAAGACTCAAGGAGTGAGTTGGGAAGATATTGGGTTCGGTCTTCGGTCATCTACAATCGAGTTGAAAAACCCTCAAAAGCGATTAAACGATTGTCGGGATGTGTCAGTTCGTCATCTTAAATCTGGGTCGTGGCAATTGGTCCGAGGGCTTTGGGACGGTAAGCGCTCAGATCGGTCAAATGGACGGTCTCACCCGCGTGAAAATTACGGGGAGTTTGCCGGCTGCCCCCCACCTGTGGGAATTGTACGCTCGTTGGCAGTTTTTATACGCAGCCATGGCTCAATATCGGTTTTGGCGGCGCGGTGGCGGTGGGGAAGCCATCGAAATCGAAGAGGAAGACGATACCAATTTTTCTATGGTGGAGTTCGATCGCCTCAGCGAACAACTTCATGGCCAACTCAACAACTGGCTGGCAGGGGAGTCCTTCAGTAAAATCGATCGGCAATTGCGCACTCACCTGAATCCCACCGACGAGATTCACGTGATTCTCGAAGCCCAAGACGATCGGGTGCGCCAATTTCCCTGGCATCTGTGGCATTTTTTTGAAGACTATCCCCGTGCCGAAATTGCCCTGAGTTTGCCCGAATACCAACAGGTCCCCAATCCGATTTCTCGATCGAGAGACGGTCGAGTGCGGATTTTAGCGATTTTAGGAGATAGTACCGGCATCAATTTAGGGGCAGACAAACAGTTACTCGAAACATTGCCCGGTGCGGAGTTGGTGTTTCTCGAAGAACCCCAACGCCACGAGTTAGATGAGACGCTATGGGACACGGGGGGTTGGGATATTCTCTTTTTTGCCGGACACAGCCAAACAGAGGACGAAACGGGACGGATTTATATCAACCCCACCGATAGCCTGACGATTCCCCAACTCAAAAATGCCCTCAAAAAAGCGATCGAACGGGGGTTGCAGTTGGCGATTTTTAACTCTTGCGATGGACTGGGGTTGGCGCGATCGCTCTCCGATTTGAATATCCCCCAACCGATCGTCATGCGCGAACCGGTTTCCGATCGAGTGGCGCAGGTGTTTCTCAAATATTTTTTGGCGGCTTTTGCCAGTGGCGAATCCCTGTACCTATCGGTGCGGGAAGCCCGCGAACGGTTGCAGGGTTTGGAAGGGGAGTTTCCCGGTGCGAGTTGGTTGCCGGTGATTTGTCAGAATCCCGCCGTTTTACCCCCCACCTGGGAGTCTTTGTGCGGGGAACAAATCCAGGAAACGGACGTGGAGATTGCCAGTGTCCCCGATCGCCCCGTGACCATGGTGTTTTCGGATTTGGTCAATTCCACAACCCTTAAGAACTACCTCCCCGGCAACGATATCCAAGCCCGCAACCGCCTCTATTTCGATACCATTCTCCAACCCCATCGCGATCGAATCGAAGCCCGTTTGGAGGAGTTTGGCGGACGGGTGGTGAAGACGGAAGGAGATGCCTATTTTATAATTTTCTCCAGTGCCGCCCAAGCCGCGCAATGGGCGGCGAGCGTTCAAAAAAGTCATCTCGACGCTCCCATTCCCACCCCCTTGGGTTCCCTGCAAGTGCGCATGGGGATGCATACCGGTTCGCCCCTTCCCGATGGCCGGGACTTTATCGGTCAGGAAGTGGACTATGCCGCCCGCGTTTCGGGGTTGGCGAAGGGGCAACAAATTTTGCTCTCGGAAGTGACGGCGGTTTTTGTTCGCAGTGCAGCGATTGCGGGACTAAGGGTTCGTTCTCGGGGACGGGCGAAGTTGAAAGGAATCGGCAACCTGCCCATTTACGAACTGGCTTATCGGGATGGGGAGGAGTTACCGGGGGTCGATCGCCCCAAGTTTTGGCGCGCGGGAACCATCGCCAGCGCGATCGCCACCGTTGCCGTCGTGGGGATGCGATTGCTGGGTGTTCTCGAACCCCTGGAGTTAAAAACATTCGATCGCCTCATGCGCTGGCAACCGGCAGAATCCGCCGATAAGCGCATCTTAATCGTGGGGGCGGATGAAGAGGATATGCGTCGGTACGGCTACCCGATTCCCGATGCCGTCCTCGCCCAACTCATCGAAACATTAGAACGCCACGAACCCGCCGCCATCGGTTTGGATTTAATTCGGGACGTTCCCGTCGAACCGGGACACCAAGACCTGGTGGCGCAGTTTCAGAAACATCCCAATCTCATTGCCCCCTGTGCCTTTGGCGAAAATCTCGAAAGTAGTATCGCCCCACCGCCGATGCTGCCGGAATCTCAGGTGGGATTTATCGATCTCGACAACGATAGCACCGTCAATCCCCAGGATTACACCATCCGCCGCTACCTCTTATCCCGCAGTGCCAACCCCATCGATCGCCCGTCTCGATGTCTGGCGGATAAGTCCCTGGCGTGGAAGTTGGTTTATCAATATTTGAATACCCGAGAGATTCCGGTAACGACAGCGGGGAAAGACTGGAAGTTCGGGGATATGGTGGCGCACCGCCTGCAACCTCGTAGCGGCGGCTATCAAACCCTAGACGCGCGGGGGAACCAACTGCTAATTCGGTATCGCAAAACGCCGCAAATCGCCCAACAGGTGACGATTCGGGATGTTATTGAGGGTAGCGATCGCTTTAATCCCAATTGGGTTGGCGATCGGATCGTGTTAGTGGGAATTACCGCCAGCAGCATCCAGGACTACCACGAAACCCCCTACGGTCGGATGCGGGGATTGTACATCCACGCCCATACGATCGGTCAAATCCTCAGTGCTGCCGATCCACAAGAACGGCGTCCCCTGATTTGGTGGTGGCCCGTGTGGGGGGAGATCCTGTGGATTGGAGGTTGGGCTGTGGCTGGGGGGGCGATCGTCTGGTACGGTCGATCGCTCAAATGGAAGGGGATTGCGATTGGTTTGGGGGCGATCGTTCTCTATGGTTCCTGTTGGTTGATTCTCTCCCGAGGTGGTTGGATACCCCTGGTGCCAGCAGCGATCGCCGGTTTGGGGACGGGAGTGGGGTTGTTGGTGTATCGAGAAAAATCGATCGGCAACAAACATCCATAACGTCTGTTTTTCAAACATGTAGATTTCGATCGGGAATAGGCGGTTATTGCGTTACTGACCGTACAGAAGACTCGATTGGAGCGGATTCTGGAGAAACGGAGTCGCATTCTGGATGGGATTGCCAGGATGAATGGGATGGGTTGCCCGATGCAACGACTAACTCAACTTGTCCGCGATCGTTGGTTATCCATCCGGTTGCTTCCACTAACGGCGCAGTGGGTATAGCAGATGTATCCGGTGCGGGGTCCGTGGGATTTGGGGTGAGGTCACTCTGGATTTCCCCCAAACGAGTATCTCGCCATACCGTTTGTCCCCGCAAATATTGGGTGGGGTCTTCGGGAAACCCTCCTCTTCCACCCAGAACGAAGCGATTCCCTACTGCTGCGGCGCAAGCGTTTCGCACTTGAGTCTCGGGGTTGAGGGTGTCGCCATCTAACGCCACCAATCCCGATGCCGGATCGACGACGGGGGTTTGGATTTGCACCGCACCGCTAAATTCTGCTCCCAATGCCGATGTTGCCGTAATATCGCTCTCGAGAGTCAGCACTTCTCGGAACTGAGTGCCGAAGATACCATCAGCCGCAATATTTACCTGTCCGCCAAAGCTTTGTTCGGCGTTGGCACTGATATCGCTGTTTTCGAGTGCCACGAGAGTTTCCGTGTCGAGATTGATATTGCCTCCGGTGGCATCTCCCGTGGCGTTGGTGGTGATGCGGCTGCCGCGACGCAGGCGCAAATCTGCCGTATTCAGGGTAATGTTTCCTTGGGTTCCCGCTTGCAGGTCGGCGTTGAGGCGGGCGTTGGTATCCAGGAAAAGAGAATTGGCATCGATATTGAGGTTCCCCGCGTTTCCCGAACCGGAACTGCTGACGGTAATTTCTCCCCCATCGCGTACCGTTAGGGTATTGGTATCGATGTCGATGGTTCCTGCTGCAAAATCCGACTGGCTGAGGGCGGAAATCTGACTGGCATCCCCATCCTCAGACAGACCGGCGACCTCAAGGGCATCGACGTTGAGGGTAATATTCCCCGCATCTCCATCCGCCACCGTGGCCGCCGAGATCTGCCCCCCATCCACAACACGCAATCGATCTGCCTCCACAAGAATACTGCCCCCATCACCGGTGGAAAATCTGTCAACCGAAGCATTGAACTCGCTGACACGACCAATTTCTACCTCGGTCGCTCTGACCGTCACGTTGCCGCCATTACCCGCCCCCCGAGTCGAAGCATTAATTGTTCCTCGAGTCAGATGCAATCGTCCCGTTTCGATCGAGAGATTTCCTCCATCACCGGTACTGCTAATTTGGGCACCGATAGTCAAATCAGAGCGGAACAACCGATCGAGATCGATAAATTCGGGAATCACGGCTTCAGCAGATTCGAGAATCGCTGAAGAGGCAGATTCGAGAATCACCTCTTCAGAGGCACGTATGACAATATCCCCAGCATCCCCACTCCTTTGAGCATTCGCAATGATGTTCCCTCCATCGAGGAGTCGTAACTGCCGGGTTTCGATGTCGATGGACCCACCATTTCCCTCTCCAAAGGATATTGAGAGTAAGTTGCTACCGGTCAGGGTCGGCAACCCTCGGTCGGAAATTCTGACACCCCCTTCGAGATCGGAGATGACTTCGACGACATCCGCATCGATCTCGATGGTGCCTCCATTTCCCGCTCCCAGGGTCGTCGAACTAATCCCAAAACCATTGAGTACCCTCAAGAGTGGAGTGTCGATGGTAATGTTGCCTCCATCACCGGTTCCACCGCTCACTTCAGAGAATATTCCACCTCCGGCATTTTCCCCGTTCAAAATCGCAGATTCCCGGGCTAGAATCTCGATATCTCCAGCATTTCCCCGATCGGTCGTTCTAGAACTTATCGAGCCAGTAAAGACTTGCAAACGCCCGGTGTCGATGGCGATCTTGCCAGCATTCCCGCTCCCCTCGGTGATATTTTCAATGGAGGAGACATTGCGAACCTCGATCGAGTTGGGGACATTCAGGAAAATATTGCCGCTACGGCCCGCATCGGAGGTTAATGAAGTAATGGTGCCGCTGTCGTTGAGGATTAACTCTGGGGTATTTATCGTCAGGGTGCCCCCATTGCCTAGACCCGATGATTCGGACAAGACCCCGCTGCGGGTTTCGAGGTTGGGATTGTAGTTATCCGGGTTGAAGGGATCGACTGGTAAGGCAACCCCTTCGGTGCCTTGATTTTCTAAGGAAACATTCAGGGTGTAGGTATCGCCCGGTTGTAAGGTATTGCCTTGAATTAACTGGTTATCCCCAGCAATCGAAACCTCAGCACTGATTCCCAGAAGATAAACTCCTGGCTCGTCCAACGTGATGTCAATGAGGGGATCGAAATTTAAAGGACCCGATGTGTTTTGGCTGCCGGGATCGAATTGACCCACGATGGAATTCTGACGTAATTGTTCCCCCGTGCCCCGATTAAAGAGGAATATCTGGGCATTTACATTTCCGGGGGCATTATTAAAGCCACCATCAATATCGAAGATGCCTCGGCTACCGCCTTGGGTCACCGAAAAGGAATAGTAGTCCACTCCAGCTTCGGCGTTCCCAAACAGCGTCGTGCCGCTGACAATTTCGGTGGGAGTCCGTTCGACGGATACGTAGGGAATTGTCTCCGAGGCTTCAACGTTGGGATTGGGTTCGCTCAGCCACGCTAATGTATTCAGGTCGAATACCGGTAAATCGAGGAAGGGATTAAAGATAAAATCATCACTTTCGCCAGCAAGACTGACTCGTTCGGCGGCGTTGATGGTAATATCTCCGGCATGACCTGCATTTGTTGTCGCCGTGACGATTTGTCCCCCGGTTTCTAGGGTTAAGGTATTCAGATTCGTTTCAATAGTTCCACCATCACTGCTACTGTTAGTTACCGCACCGATAAATCCTCGATTGGAGAGAGTGAGGGCATTCTGGGGATTGTTTATGGTGATATTTCCCCCCGTTCCACTCGTTTGGGTGGCCGAACGGGATAGAATGCCGCTAAATAAACCATCGTCGGTGAAGCCGGAAATCTCGATAACACCATTGGCATTGACGACAATCTCTCCGGAGGTTCCCGTGGAGTTGGTCACCGTTTGAATTCGCGAACCTCCCGTCAGGGTTAGGGAACCCGTTATTAGCTCAATCTGACCTCCGTTACCAATTGCCCCCGTTTCCACGTCGTTGGCGATCGAACTTCGACCACCCAGCGTTGTATTTCCCGTTACGTCGATGCTCAGATTCCCTGCCACGGAGTCGGCAGAACCGAGACCTTCACCGAGTCCCCCTTGCAGTTCGCTCCCCGATAGCGTCAGGTTCCGAGCATTAACACCAATATTCCCATTTCCACCACCAGCAACGTTGACCGCACTGCCGTCACTCAGGGAGACATCGCTACGAGATACCCCTTCGGGAAAACTCAATCCTTGGAATCCGTTTGCCAATCCATTCAGTCGAACCGTTCCCGGTGCGGATAATCCTCCCAGTTCTACTCGTCCTCCCGGCGCGTTTAAGGTACTGCCGGTGAGGGTCACGTTTCCTCCGAGTAAACTGAGGGTTTCACCGTTGGCGACGTTGAGGGTCGTTCCTTGCAAGGTAGTTGCGGTTGGAGTCGTTTGGTTCCACTGCAATCCTACTGGAACGTTAACACTCAGCAAGGGGGATGCATTGGGTTCGGTGGCGCTGTAGAAACTTCCATCTTCAAACAGCAGACTCTCGGCGGTACTCCCGAGAAACGAACCCCCAATCTCTAAGCTGGCATTGGGTCCGAATTGGATGCCGTTGGGGTTGATTAGAAATAGGTTTGCCGTCCCGTTGGCGCGAATCAACCCATCGATGTCGGAAAGATTGCCTCCCGTGACGCGGGTGATGATATTGTCGATGGTCAGGGCGTTGTTGAAAAAGGCTTCCCTTCCCGTGGGGATGGAAAATTCCTCAAAACTGTGGAAAAGGTTGTTTCGAGCTTCCGTTCCCCCTTCAATGGTGAGGACGTTGCCATTGGGAAGAACCACTGAATTGTTCGGTAAGGTGGCATCGGGGGTAATTTGCGCGCTTATGGGTGTGGCGACGAGTCCCAAAGCGCAAACGGCAGCAGAGGTTCGCCAAAAGGGAGAGTTGGCCCGGTTCATGAATGCTCCTGAGTGGCTTTGAGTTGACGGGGTTAGGAATTGGGAGTGTGTCGGCTCTTGGAACTGGTTAATGATGCGATCGCACTCAAGTCAAGGGGAAGGGGCGATCGAGCTGATACTCAAAACGAAGCTCGACCTTTCAATTGTCTTCTACATCTGGAGTTTGGGCAACATTGGCACATCGATAATGTTGACTCATATCGATGCGAAGGCTGCTTCCACCCGTCCGGGGGTCTGAAGAGTCAAAGGTTTTTGCCACGGAAGAGGATTGTCTTGGACGTGGTGACTTCCCAACCCGAGAGGTTAAATTCTGGTGATTCGATCGGATTTGAAATCGTTCCTCTCCTCATCCATTTCCCTCGTGTTTATAACTGCGCCGCTGAGGAATCACATCACTCGCAACGCCATAATATCGAGCAGCTTGAGCCATCGTCAGCGATAGCAACTCCTCATTTGCAAGAGGTAACAATTCCGTTAGCTTCGACGGTTTCGCCCCTAAAACTTTGACAATTTGCTCGGCAACAGATCGCCCCAACAACGGTGGAACGGAATTGCCAATTTGCCGAAACCCATGCCATTTGGTGGTGTGAAACCGAAACCAGTCGGGATAGGAGTGCAATCGGGCGGCTTCGCGTACGGTAATGCAACGGGGAAGATAAGGATGGATGGGACGTGGAGAGGTAAATGCGCCGCGACTGCTGGGGGTTCCGGCCCGGAGGGTATTGCAAACCCCTTGGGGATCGAGTTTGTGGAATCGACTGACGGGTTCGGTGTCTCCCGGTTTTGTGGCCTCGAATCGTGCCATGGATTTCGGACTATGTCGGGTGCGTCCGCTTGCATTGAGTACGGTTCGATCGAACTGACGAGATTGGGAATAGTCTTGGGTGTCTTCAGAAGCATTACGGAGTTTTTCCCCGTAGACACTGGCACTTCCGAAGGTTGCCCTCACCCAATCCCGGTGATGGAGTTCCCCATATTGTTCGATGTCGGGTAAGTCTTGCAGCGCATCCCAAACCGTCGGACTATCGGGGAGGTGATGGTGTTGGAGATCGCGCTTTTTGGTGGAATTGGCAGGTTTGGTAACCGGTGAGGGATACTCCGGCAGCAGGCAATCCCGACGCGCACCCATTAAGAACAGTCGTTCGCGATTTTGGGGGACGCCGTAGTATGCCGCGTTGAGCACTTGATAGGGCAACAGAACTTCGTAGCCATCATTCTGAATTTTATCGATGACTTCTAAAATAAAATCTTGATGCTTGCCGATCGCCATCCCTTTCACATTTTCCATGACGAAATACTTGGGTCGAAGTTCGTGAATGAGGCGAATGAAATGAAACACCAAGGTATTTCGGGGATCGTCGAGGAGGCGCTTGCCAATCAGGGAAAATCCCTGGCAGGGAGGACCGCCGAAGAGCACGTCTATCTTGCGATCGCCTATTTTCGATCGCTCCCGAATTTCTCGACCTGTAACCTCGGCAACACTCTGACAAATGGTGGTGCAATGGGGGAAATTGTACTCGTGGGTGGCACAGTGAACGGGATCGATTTCTACCGCAGCGAGAACGTCAAAACCCGCTTGCTCGAATCCCAAGCTCAATCCCCCCGCCCCGGCAAATAAATCGACCCCGATCGGTTTCACGCCACTGCTCCTACGACTTCACCTTCACCACATTGATGCTAGCAGGTCGAGGTCGCGCCCCCGCGATCGTCTCAACTCGCTCGCCGGTTCTGGAGATATTTCAGGATCGTGAGGACACTTTGGCGGGCGATCGTCGGGGGAAATGAGAGCGTCGGGGGAGACCGGAGAAAGATACTCGTTGACCCTCGAGTTGTCCGCATCCCCGTATCCGACTCATTCTACACCTGCGGTCTACCTTCACAACGTCGTGGCGATCGCGATATAAGACTTGCTTATATTTTCTAAAATCGAACGATCTAAAGTTTTTCTTGATTTTATTTGTTGAAACAGTTTAATCTATAGAAATTATAGATTTTCTGAAGAAAAAACTGTTTTTGACGTAACAATCTAAGGTTTTCTATTGTAAGCATAGACAATTGTCTATCAAAAGTATGAAGTGTCCGAACTTCAAGATTTTAGAATCTGCGATCGCGTCAAAACTCAACCTTCAGTCTTTCACTAAAATAGAAAACGTAAAACTCTAAAAAATTCCAGGTTCAAGACATTTATAAAGCCGATCCTGGGGTGATTTGTTTTTGAGGAAAATCAATGACACAAATATTCAGTCAGACCATCTGGCTGGTACCTTGCTATGCCCTCATGGGGGCAGTGCTAGCTATTCCTTGGTCGCCGGGATTCATTCGGCGCACGGGACCGCGACCGGCGGGATACATCAGTATTTTCCTGACCCTTTTAGCCTTTGCCCATAGCTTGCTCGCCCTTGAAGAAGTTTGGGGTCAACCGCCCCAATATTTATCCTTTAGCTGGCTTCATGCTGCGGGGTTAAACATCACCCTAGATTTAGCAATTTCTACGGTAACTGTTGGGGCCGCCGCCCTGATTGCCGGACTCAATTTACTCGTCCAAATCTACGCCGTTGCCTATTTAGAAATGGACTGGGGATGGGCGCGATTTTATTCCCTAATTGCTTTATTTGAAGCGGGAATGTGTTTGCTCGTCCTGTGCGATTCCCTCTTTTTCAGTTACGTCGTCCTGGAAATCCTCACCCTGGGAACCTATCTGATCGTCGGCATGTGGTACAACCAACCCCTGGTGGTTACCGGGGCGCGAGATGCTTTCCTCACCAAGCGGGTGGGAGATTTGGTGTTGCTCATGGCGGTGGTTGCCCTGCTGCCCATTGCCGGAACCTGGAACTACACCGAGTTAGCCGAGTGGGCGCAAACGGCACAACTCGAACCCAAAGTCGCCACCCTACTCACCTTAGCCTTGGTTGCCGGTCCGATCGCCAAATGCGCTCAATTTCCCCTTCACCTGTGGTTGGATGAAGCCATGGAAGGCCCCTATCCAGCCACGGTTCTGCGCAATACCGTCGTTGTCGCCACTGGGGCGTGGGTGCTAATTAAACTGCAACCGGTCCTGGCCCTATCTCCTGCGGCCTCTCAAGTCATTATTTGGGTAGGGGCAGTCACCGCCATCGGCGCATCGCTGATTTCCATCGCCCAAATCGACCTCAAACGGGTGCTATCCTACCTCGTCAGTGCCTATATGGGGTTAGTATTCGTCGCTGTCGGAACCGGGCAAACTCAAACGGCGTTGACGCTTCTCTTTACCTACACCATCGCCATGTCGTTGCTGGTGATGAGTACCGGGGGCATCGTTCTCAATAACATTACCCAAAACTTAACCCAGTACGGCGGATTGTGGTCGCGCCGTCCTATTTCGGGCATTTGCGTGTTGGTGGGGGCGGGGTCTTTAGTGGCATTTCCGCCCCTGGGGGGCTTCTGGGCGTTGGTCGACATGGCCGATTTCCTGTGGACGTACCAACCCTGGTTATTTGGGGTGTTACTGGCGGTGAACGGTTTGTGCGCTTTTAGCGTTACCCGCTTGTTTGGGTTGATGTTTGGCGGCAAACCCACCGAAATGACCCTGCGATCGCCCGAAGGGTTGTGGTTGCTAGTGTTGCCGACGACGATCTTGATGGGATTGGCGCTGCACGTCCCCATACTTTTGGATCGGTGGCAGCTTTTACCGGATTTTGCCAGTGTCAATCGCACCGTTGTGGTTCCCTTGGTGTTCCTCACCGTGGATGGATTTGCCCTGGGTTCTCTGATTTACTTGAATCCCAACTGGAAAAAACCCGTCCGTTTCGGCCCAAAGTTCCTGCAAGACTTCTTTGCCTACGATTTGTACACTGCCCAGGTTTATAAAGTCACCATCGTTTTTGCGGTGGGACTCGTCTCGCGAATCGTCTACTGGTTCGATCGCTTTATCGTCGATGGGGTGGTGAACTTGGTGGGTTTGGCGACGGTGTTGGGCGGACAAAGTTTGCGCTACAACATTTCCGGACAAGCGCAATTCTACGTCCTCTCGATTTTGCTGGGGGTGAGTTTGTTCCTGTTCGTTGCCCTCTGGCCGCTGCTGACTCCTTTGGCAATGGTGTTTTCTGGATTTCTAGGTTAATTTGGACGCTCTAGCGTTCGATACAACGCCAGAGACGCCGGGGTTTTGCCTCCCCTGCCCGAATGTCTGGTGGGGCTTCCCCGAAAGGAGGTGGGTAGGAAAGTGCGATTCCCCAACTTTAGATTGAGATGCTCGATCGAAAACTCAAATTCTGACTCACCAGAATGGAGGATGAGGCTTTTCTATTCCCCACACCCCACACCCCACACCCCACCCTAACCAGACACTGTCTTATCCCGAACTGACGTTAACGATGCTTACGGCTTTAATTCTCGTCCCCATTCTCGGCGCGATTCTCATCGGGTTTTTGCCCACATCCGAAGGTTCGACGCTGCCCCGCAGAACGGCATTGGCAGTCGCTGCCGGTTTGTTCTGCTACAGCTTTTGGCTGCTAACCCAACTCGATCTGGCCAATAGCGGCATTCAGTTTGCCGAATATTTCCCCTGGGTTCCTCCCATCGGCTTAAGCTACAGCTTGGGAGTGGATGGGCTGGCTTTACCTCTGGTGGTTTTAAACGGGTTACTCACCACCTTTGCCCTCTACAGTACCCGCGCCACCACAAGCCGTCCCCGGTTGTACTACGCCTTAGTTCTTCTGGTGAATGCGGGAGTCACCGGGGCATTTCTGGCCCAAAACCTGCTTTTATTCCTCCTGTTTTACGAACTCGAACTCATTCCCGTCTACTTCCTAATTGCCATTTGGGGCGGATCGAAATCTCAATACGCCGCCACTAAGTTTTTGATTTATACGGCGGTTTCGGGGATTTTAATTCTGGCGGCATTCTTCGGCATTGCCTGGTTGGGGGGATCGTCGAGTTTCGACTTAGACACCATCTCCACGACGGGATTATCCACCAAAACCCAACTTATTTTGCTGGCGATGGTGTTGGTTGGATTTGGCATTAAAATTCCCCTGGTTCCCCTGCACACCTGGCAACCCGATGCCTACGTCGAATCCGCCCCGCCGATTGCGATTTTGCTGGGGGGAATTCTGGCGAAGTTGGGGGTTTACGGGTTACTGCGATTTGGTTTAGACCTGTTTCCCGAGGTGTGGCCCTTAGTCGCCCCCGGATTGGCGATTATCGGTTCGGTAACGGTGATTTACGGTGCCCTAAGCGCGATCGCCCAGAAAGATATCAAACGGATGGTGGCCTACAGTTCGATCGGGCATATGGGCTACATCTTAGTCGCCGCCGCCGCCAGTACCCAACTCAGCGTTCTCGGGGCGGTGGCGCAAGCGGTGAGTCACGGTTTGATTCTGGCGTTGCTATTTGAACTCGTCGGTATCGTCGAAGAAAAAGTGGGAACTCGGGAACTCGACGTTCTCAACGGCTTGATGAATCCCGTTCGCGGATTACCCCTGGTGAGTGCCCTGCTGGTGACGGCGGGAATGGCCAGTGCGGGGATTCCGGGATTAGTGGGATTTGCCGCCGAATTTATCGTCTTCCAGGGCTGTTTTTCCGTGTTTCCCATCTGCACTCTGCTGTGCATTTTAGCCTCGGGTTTAACCGCCGTTTATTTTGCGATTTTGCTCAATCGAACCTGTTTTGGCCGTCTCGATAACAAACTCGCCTACTATCCTCGGGTGTTATTTTCCGAGCAAATTCCGGCTTTAGCGTTAACGGCGATTATTTTGGTTTTGGGAGTTCAACCCAATTGGTTGCTGCGGTGGATGGAACCGACTACCGATGCGATCGCCCAGAGTATTGTCACATCCGAAGCGATCGCGATCGCCCCAGCGCCATCAATCCCGGAAAACTTCGTGAAATAGTGAGTGGCGTTTGTGTATGTCGATCGGATTATCCCATTATTGGTTACGGTAAAACCGAATTAAATTTGGTGGCAATTTGGGAAACAGCATGAGGTTCTATCTGCATCAAAAAACTGTCTACCCTACCACCTACAGGTAAAACTCATCCATTCAAGAAATCCTATAGATTTGGTGGGCAGTTCTGTAACAAACATAAAGTTCTAGCTGAATCAAAAAACTGGCCACCCTACCACGACAGATAAAACTCCCATGGTTCGGATCAAACCAAATTGCATCAGGTGGGCAGTTACGCGATCGAAATAACGTTCTCGCTGAATCCGAAAACTGCCCACCCTACCACTGAAATCATTCCCGATTCTCCATTCCCCGTTCCCCATGTCAACCACCCTCACCCAAGCCAAACTTCCCCCCTCCAGTCACGAATTTGCCGATGTCGTGCATCGCCTCGAAGCCGGGGGTTCCATGCTGCCAGATACCCCCGAAAACTTAATGCAAATCATCGGGATATATAAAGCCTATGCCGTCCCGATGGATTTCTACTGGCGCGATTTACTCTACATCGCCGAACGAGTTTTCTTAGACCCGACACCTGCTTTTAAATACTTCTTACCCAAAGAATATTTAGAGTTACACAATCACTATGCCGGTGACGATGCCGACTTGCGAATTTGGCGTGGAGAAGCAACCGCTCATCCCGAACTTTTGGAATTTATGAAGTTCGGTGAAACCTTCAACGGCCCGAAACTCTTCCACCACCTCTGGCACGATCGCATTAATATGGAGTTTGCCGAAGCTTGTATGCGGGCAATGCTGTGGCATCAAGGGATGGGCGGTCGCTTTTACGATTACTTAGAAGACCCGGAATATATTGCCAATGCCGATCGGGCGATTAAAGCGTACTTTAAAGGCAATCCATTGATGTTGGGATTGTACAAACTCTTTCCCAACATGTTCTACGAAAAAGTTCGCGAACTTTCCTATTATGCAAACTTAGGCTTATTCTGGGAAGTGATGGCTCCGGTCTTTTTTGAAATGTCGGATATTTACGATGAAGGGGGATTTAAAGGCGTTCCCGATGCGATGGATTTCCTCGTAAACGGTATTTTTGCCGTTGCCGGTCGTCCCATTTACCATCACGTTTATATCCGGGGCGAATGCTACGAAATCATCCCGAAGGCGAAAGGGTTTACTTGGTTGTACGAAGCTGCATTACCCTACGTTGAAGCGGTGTTTTATCGTACTGCCCCCTTCCGAGGCACGAAATCCTATAACGCCCAAGCCGAGCAAGTTCCCGCCGAACAAAAAGACTTTCATTACGGGATTCTTTATGCCGATGTATTTCCCGTCGGCAGTGCGGGAATTCCGCCCACATTGCTGATGCAAGATATGCTTCATTTCTTGCCAGAATATTTAGAAGAATACTATCAAAAATATTGTCGCGGCGAGGATGATTATTTGATTCAATTGGGGATTACCTTTCAGCGATCGATGTATAACGTGACCTCTGCCGTGATTCAAGCCTTACGAACGGCATTGTTATATCCCCTCGACGACCCGAATCCAAAACATTTACGCAAAAATCGGGAGTTTTTTGAAATGCAACTCGATCGCTTCAAACGACCCGAAGCCCGGTTGCGGGATATTCAAAATCAGGAGTACCGATAGGTCTTGTTAATGAATAATTGGTAAGCGTCACCTCAGGGGAGGGCAAAGCATTTGGATTTGTCAAATTTCGTTTTACCCATAATTCATCGCTCAAATGCTTGTGCCCCTACAGTCTCCCCATTTCCGAACTCCGAATTCCGAATTCCTATGGCAAATATTGTTGAAATTGCAGTGAATACCGACGGCTTTTCCACCCTCGTGGCTGCCGTTCAAGCAGCGGGTTTAGTCGAAGCCTTGCAATCCCCCGGTCCCTTTACCGTCTTCGCACCCACAGATGATGCCTTTGCGAAATTGCCGCCGGGGACCGTACAAACCTTAGTCCAAAATCCCCCCCAACTGGCACGCATCCTCAAATATCACGTGGTTTCGGGAAAGCTAAATCGCGATGAGTTAGCGAAGTTGGAAACCGTCACTTCCCTCGAAGGCGCACCGATTTCGATCGATTGTGGCGATGAGTTTGAAGTTAAAAATGCAACGGTGGTGGCAGCCGACATCGAAGCAGATAACGGCATCATTCACGTCATCGATAACGTGATTTTGATGGGGTAGCATCCCGATCGAGAGCGAGCCGCTATAATACGAGCTATGTCCGACTGTCCTCGATGCCACCAAAGCGTACCCAAACTAGCCGTCACCTGTCCTCACTGCGGTATGCAGCTGACGGCTTACGGTCATCCGGGGATTCCCCTATCTCGCGCCACTGACGATGCATCCCTGTGCGCGAGTTGTGCCTACGATGCGGACGATACCTGCACGTTTCCCCAGCGTCCCTACGCAAGAGATTGTACCCTTTATCGTGATGTTGCCGAACCGCTGATAGACCTCAAACCCACCTATAAACCCCGACCTTGGATTCAACGCCATCCGGTTTTGCTAGTCGTGCTGGTATTAGTTGCACTCAGTATTTTGTTGGCACTCTAAACCTCATCTGATGCAGCGAGATCGCAGCGATCGCACAATCCGCGCACCGTTAACTCGTAATCTTCCACCTTCAATCCCGGACGAAGCTGTTGCAAATCGATTCCTTGGAACTGTTCCCAAGCAATATCTTCGATCTTGCCGCAACACCGACAGCGAAAATGATGGTGGGGGGCAATATTGGCATCGTAGCGACACACCCCCTCTTCTAATAAGACTTCCCGCACCAGTCCCACATCTCGCAGGGCTTGTAAGGAACTGTAAACTGTGGCTTGGGAGGATGTGGGCGCATCTTGGTTGAGAGCGTGCAAAATTTGCTCGGCTGTGGGGTGATCGGTACGACCGAGTAAATTGGCGTACACGGCAAATCGCTGCGGGGTTACTCGCAGTTTTTTGGCTTTTAGGGTTTGAACGATCCGATCTGCTTGCTTTCCCATACTCTCGTTCTCCACAGAACGACCCGATACTTCTAACGTGCGGGTCATCTTCAGGATAACAAGGTTAAGAGAGAATCGCACTAAGTTCGTAAACTATCTTTAAAACAAGTATTTATACTCATTGACTCATTCTTAAATAAGAATTATTCTGAGATGTATCGAAAGCAATTCAAGCAAACACCACTGATGCAGCTTTCAAATCCGTTGTTGTCAAACCCATAGGAAGAGGTCAATATGGCAGTTATCGATCGTGTACCCGATGTCGTCTTCAAAACTCGCGTCCGTGATGAGTCCGTAGAAGGACCCAACCCCTATCGCTGGCAGGACAAAACAACTCAAGAGATTTTTGGCGGTAAGAAGGTCGTCGTTTTCTCGCTACCGGGAGCCTTCACCCCCACTTGCTCTTCCAATCACTTGCCCCGTTACGAAGAGCTGTACGATGAATTCAAAGCTCAAGGTGTGGATGAGATTATCTGCATCTCCGTCAACGATGCCTTCGTGATGTTCCAATGGGGTAAGCACATCGAAGCGAAGAACGTGTTCTTGCTGCCGGACGGAAACGGCGAATTTACCCGCAAGATGGGTATGCTCGTTGAAAAGTCCAACCTGGGATTTGGCTTGCGTTCTTGGCGCTATTCCATGCTCGTGAACGATGGCAAGATCGAAACGTTCTTCGCCGAGCCTGGTTTTGCAGATAATGCCTCCGACGACCCCTTTGAAGTGTCCGATGCTGACACGATGTTGGCTTACCTCAAAGGAGAAGAAGCTGGGTCTGTGTCCGAACCGCGTTTGGCTTTTGTGGGCTAACTCCCCCGGAGCGCTTCCGAGGTAAACCTAAAAGAGCGTCCCCGATGGAATCTAGTACTCCGCCAATTCAAAAAGGAATGGTGCTCACTCATGCAAAAACCTTGTAAAACGGGAATGCAGAGAATATTGAGACCGGGCCAAGTTGGCTTGTCGGAGTACTAGGGTCTGTTATCAGTTAAATCGAGAAGTCCTTCAGAATCAGGATTGAATGGAGATCCTCCCCCCTGAGTCGCGCCTGCGTTTCCTGTGGCGAAGGAAAACACTCCAACAAACACTCGAACGCTAGAGCCGAGACTTCGTCCGGAGCGTATGCCTAACTGATGACAGGCCTTAGTCATGTTGAATCGCTCGAGCGATGGCGTTCCCTACACTTTTTGTCGATCTGCGACATCGATCGAAGAATCCAAAACGGATCGTATGGGGTTTAACTTGCCTTCCCAGATCCACGGGGTCGACATTCGATCTGAATAGACGGCTGCTGAAAAAGGGTTAAGGGAGAAAGGAGAGAGAAATTGTATCAATTTTTAATTTCTCCCACAGGTATAATAACCTCCAACTAGACCGAGCTAATGACTCTGCCATGCAAAACGGTGCCACTCCCCTCGAGACAGCTCTGGCTATTTTTCCTTTTTTGGCAAATACGACCCCACAGACAAAAGAGGTCTTTTGCAGGCAGTCCGAGCACTTGAAACTATCCGCAGGACAATTTATTTGTCTTGAGGGTGATGTCTGTCAACATCTGGCATTAGTGCTCTCAGGAACGGCTCGTGTCTACAAAATGGGAAATTCGGGCCGAGAAATTACCCTCTATCGCATTGAGGCAGGGGAAAGTTGTATCTTGACAGCGTCTTGCATCCTCAGCCAGCAGAAGTTTCCGGCTTTTGCGGTGGCGGAAACCGCAGTGGAGGCGATTGGTATTTCCGCCAGTCATCTGCGGGATTGGATGACTCAAGACCCAACTTGGCAGGGTTATATTTTTGGTTTACTTTCTCAGCGGCTGACAGTTGTCATGGAAGTGGTTGAAGAGGTTGCATTTCATCGGATGGATGTAAGGATTTCGACTTATTTACTTAAAATGGCTGACAGCAGCGGAGCTACGGTTCAGACAACCCACGAGGCTATTGCTCGGGAACTGGGCAGTTCCCGTGAAGTGGTGAGCCGAATTTTGAAAGATTTGGAAAAGCGTGGAATTGTAAACCTGACCCGAGGCAATATTTCAATTCTGAAGCTCAATGAGTTAACAAAGATCGCTCGGGGGTCTTGTAACCCAAGTCCCAGGTAAAGGTGGGCAGCGGACCGTCAAGAAGAAAGAGAAACAATCGAAGTGCGAATGCTTTCGAGGTCACCTGTGTGATTTTGTCACAGACCGAATGTTCGATGGTTATCTAATGTAGTAGTGAAGGTCGTAACAGTCCTTCAAGAAGTCTTAAATAGAGTGATTGGGGAATCGGTCAAAAAATCCGTGAAACCCTCTCCAGACTGGCTTGTATCGTTATTTTATCCCAACTCGATTTAACCCAGTTGCCATCGGCATTGGAGTGATTTCAATTTTCCAACAACTCTAATAGACATCTAATACTCAATCTTACTGAATGGGAGGTGACCTCATGATTAGTAACGTAGGTACCGTAGACCGAGTCATTCGCTTCATCGTTGCCGCAGTCTTGTTTGATTTGGGTCTGAATGTTTATGCTAACTACCCAGTTGGCATCGGGTTGACGGTTGCCGGTGCGATCGCACTTCTGACAAGCTTGGTGGGTTTTTGCGGTCTTTATCGTCTCTTGGGAATCAGTACCCGAAAGACAGATTCGGCACTTTAAGCATCATGCCCCCCATCGTCAGTCTTCCTTTGACGGCGATCTTCTCCCTTAACCCAATACATCCACCCATGAACGAATCTTTTTCCCTTCAACCTGACTCTCCGTCCCTGTCTCGACGAAAATTGCTGAACTTTTTGACCGGGGCAGTCGTTGCCACGACAACGGGTGCAGCCCTTTATCCGGCGGTCAAGTTTTTCATCCCCCCGTCAGAAACCAGCGAAGATGGCGGAATTTTGGCTAAAGACCAGCTCGGAAATCCCATTCTCGCGAGTCAAATCTTAGCAGAAACCCCCGGCAGCCGAGCATTAATTGCCGGTTTAGCAGGAGAACCCACTTATCTAACCGTTCGCGATGATGGGACTTTATCCCCAATGGGCATTGTCGATAATTGTACTCATCTCGGATGTACCTTTCCTTGGAACCCGAACGCTCAACAATTTCAATGTCCTTGCCATGGGTCTTTGTACGATTCACGGGGTCGAGTGGTCCGGGGCCCTGCGCCCCTGCCGCTCAAGCTCACTCGGGTTGTTGTCAAAAACGAGGCGATTTGGCTCTATCCCTGGCATGAGTTAGACCCACGGACAGGGGAACGCCCCTGGTGGGCTTAGGCGAATCCACGGTCTATCGCTAGATAATTCGATGACAAGACATGAGAACATCTTCCCGTTTCCTTTGAGCCAATGCTCGATCGTCTTACACTAAAAGCAAAAGCTTACTGCGATATTCGTTGAACGATCGAACCATGGCTTCCCCCGAAGATTGCCCATCGGGGTTGCTCAATTATTTAGAGGCTTAACGATGAAACTTTCCAGCAAAAATCTCGATTCCCGACTCGATACCCTCTACGATGCGATCGTTGTCGGTGGTGGTATGGGAGGACTCTCTGCGGCCATTTATTTAGCCCGCTACGGTCTCAAATGCCTGATTGTGGAAAAGGGGAAAGGGCGATCGGTTTGGATGCAAGATTTGCGCAATTACTTGGGGTTCGATCCCGATACCCCCGGTCGCGATCTGATCAACCACGGCAGCAAACAAGCGGTAGACTGGGGAGCTGATTTACTCCGGGGCTACGTTGAAGAGGTCACCGACGACGGAGATACATTTGCCGTACGGGTAAAAGTGGGCAAAAAAGACAGTATTTATCCCGTGTTTCGCAGTAAATATATCATCGCCGCTTCCGGTGTGATCGATGTTTTGCCTCAGCTCGAGGATATGCAGAACGTCTACGACTACGCCGGTTATACCCTACACGTGTGCATGATTTGCGATGGCTTCGATATGTGGGATCGCAAGGCAGTTCTGATTGCCGGTTCCGAAGGTCAAATTAACGCCGCCTTCGTCATGAACTGGTTCACCCCCTATATTTCCGTCCTCACCCACGGACTGTTCCCGGTGAGCGATGCCATGAAGCAAAAACTCGCCGACCATGGGTATCCCCTTTACGAATCGCCCATCGCTCGCTTCCACGGCGAAAAGCATCAGATGAGTAACGTGGAACTCGAAGATGGCACGGTGGTAGACGCGACAACCGGTTTAATTAGTATGGGGTCGATTTATCACAACCATTACTTAAAAGGTATTGACGGTCTCACCTGGGATGGCGAAAACCTGGTCACCAACGATATGGCTCAAACCACCCACGATCGCATTTTTGCCTTGGGAGATTTGAAGAAGGGGTTGAATCAAGTTTCGATCGCCGTTGCCGACGGAACGCTGGCTGCCACTCAAATCTGGCGGAATATTCGCCGGGCAAGTCCGCCGCGCAAGTGGGAAGAAAACATCGCCACCATGACGGCGGGCAGTGTGTAAGCCGACCCCTACTGTTGCAATATCAACTTGGCAACGTTGAAATAAATTAATACCCCCAACACATCTACGGCTGTGGTGATAAAGGGAGCAGACATCAGTGCCGGATCGAAGCCGATGGATTGAAACAGAATCGGCAGTGCCGAACCCGATACCGATGCGAGTACCGAAATGGCCACCAAACTAACACCGACGGCGATCGAAACCACCCAATCCCCTTGGAGGACATACGCTCCCACCGTCACCATCAGCCCCAGCATCGTCCCCAGGAGTGCCCCGGCGATCGCTTCTCGGCGAATAATGCGGGCAGCCCCTCCCGATTCGATTTTCTCCATATTCAACCCCCGAATCACAACGGTGGAGGACTGAGCGCCCACGTTACCCCCCGTACCGATGAGAAGAGGGATGAACATTGCCAGGGACACAACTTGCTCTAGAATGCCTTCATTGGCACGAATCACGCCGCTGGTGAGGGTATTGGTAAACAAGAGCACCAGCAGCCAAACCACGCGCTGGCGGGCAACCTTGAAGAGGTTGGTTTGAAAGTAGTTTTCCCCGTCAGATTGCACCCCCCCCAAGGCGTAGATATCTTCGGTGGCTTCAGCTTCGAGAATATCGATGGTATCGTCCACGGTAACGATACCCACCAATCGCTGCTCGCTATCGACGACGGGAATGGCGAGAAAGTCGTAGCGTTGAATCATCCGGGCGACTTCTTCGCGATCGGCCCCAGTTGGAACGGATACTACATCGCGGGTCATCAGTTCGCCAATGGTATCCTCCGGTTGCGCCACCACCAAATCCCGCAGGGAGAGGATGCCGGTGAGTTGTCGCTGGGCATTGGTGACGTATAGGGAATAAACGGTTTCCGTGACGTGGGCGAGGCTGCGAATGCGCTCCAGGGCTTGGGTAACGGTATAGTATTCTTTGAGGGAGATGTATTCTGGGGTCATAATCCGCCCTGCACTATCGGCTTCGTAGCCCAAAAGCAGGTTTGTAGCTTGGCGTTCCTCGGGACTGAGTTGTTTGAGCAAGCGGCGAACGATCGTGGCGGGGAGTTCGTCGAAGAGTCTGGCTCGATCGTCTGGGGACATATTATCGACGATATCGAGTACTTCCTGGCGGGCGAATTTCTGGGCGAGGGATTGCTGGATGCTGGAGTCGAGATATTCGTAAACTTGGGTGGCTTCGTCTTTTGAGAGGAGGCGAAAGGCGATGGCGTAAAGGGTTTCGGGGAGACCTTCGATCGCATCGGCGATATCTACCGGCTGAACTGGCACGAGCAGGGTTTTCGCTCCTTCGAGATTTTGCTGTTCGAGCAACATTTGGAGCTGGGAACGAACTAATTCCCTCAGTTCTCGACGCGATGAAGAACTGGGTAAGGTAGATATATCATTACTTTCGACCAATTCAGCCTCCCTTTAACCCTTACTAAATATAGTCTAGTGGGTGATGGGACGATCGAGATAAAGAAGGGGGTTGTTGGTGGGAGATTCTATGAAACGATCGCTCCATCGGATCGATGGGATGGGACGATTTTTGCAGCGATCGGTTCTGCGATTGCTGTTATAGCAACCGCCAAGGCGGTTAGGACACTAAACGAAGGACATATTCGATCGCATCTCGTAAACAATTAAACTGATGGAGTTGTTTGCGGATACGACTTTTCAACCAAGACCAGCACTGTTCAATTTTGTTGAGGTCTGG
>NZ_JBRJXU010000139.1:0-27597 GCF_057467645.1 Zarconia sp. | reverse complement strand
TGGAAGTCATGCACGAGCGCAACGCTCACAACTTCCCCTTAGACTTGGCTGCTGGTGAGTCGGCCCCCGTGGCTCTGACTGCTCCTTCCATCAACGGCTAATTTAGATGTTTCTAAATTAGACTTTGAGAACAAGGTCTAAGATTTAAAAGCGCCCTCCCCTCGCGGGAGGGCGTTTTTTATTGGTATGGATATAGATGAGTCCGCGCCCCATACCTCATTTCCCGTGCCGAATTTTCCTAGACGATCGCCTTTTGATATTGCCGATACGCTTCTTTATCGAAACAGACGAAGAGCACCTGTTGCGGGGTATCCTGCTGTTTGAGGAACATCACTACGGTTTCGATCGCGATTTTCGCCGCCATATCGAGGGGGCAGCCTAACGAACCAATTGCCGGAATGGCGAGAGTTTGTACGTTATTTTGCTGCGCTAGCTTCAAGCAGTTACGGTAGCATTGAGCCAATTGCTCGATCTTTTCTAGTCGTCCTTGACTCCAATCCGGGGTCACGGTGTGAATCACCCATTTTGCCGGTAGGTTGTAGCCGGGGGTGACGCGGGCTTCTCCGGTTTGGCAGGGAGGAAGTTTGTCGCAGGCTTGGCGCAGTTGGGGACCAGCGGCGCGATGGATTGCCCCATCCAAGCCACCGGTTCCGGAGTAGTCGGGGGATGTGCTGTTAACGATCGCATCGACTTGTTGCTCGGTAATATCCCCCAGAACCGCGGCCAGACGATGCTTGACCGCTTTTTTGAACTGGCGCAGGTAGTACTCGGAACTCCCCGATTGGTGCATACTGCGCGATCGGGCGTGGGATTGATAGCGGGCGGCTTTGCGAGACCGCCTAACCTGTCCGGCATTAAGACTACTCTTTAAACTCCGAAAGGCTTCCGCTTCCTGTGCCCTTTTTGGAGATGCCGGTGCCATTGCCATAAAATCTGTTTGAGCGCGCTCGAGTACCTCACTTGCCCCACCGTAATCGCCGCGATCGATATATTTAACTGCTTCCGCTTTTGCCCGCGCCGCCTCTAGCAACGCCACCTGTTCGCGCACCTCGTCGCTGAAGGGTAACTCGTCTAAGTGCGCTTGCGCCATGGCTGGTAACTGTAACGACACCCGCATCGTCTGCCGTTCTGGGAGATCGGGATCGTCCCAGGAAAGGCGGAAATGACACAAATCCATGGCTTCGGGGGTGGGAGGAATTTTCAATCGCAATGCCACAATAAAGGGATTCCCCAGCATCAAATTGGGCAACTGATACTCACCCTGGCGAGAAATTTCAAAATCATTGAACACATCCAACAATTCCACATCCCCCTGGGGTTCCACCCGCAATCGGACGTTGCGCCCGCAGGTGGCGATGATGCCCTGGAGTTCGGTGCCGAAAATATCGGGCAAATCCTCCGGGGTGTCGATGTAATAGTAGTTGCCATCGCCGCAGTTGGCCATGGATTCGAGTAAATCTTCGTTGTAATCGTCGCCGACCCCCATGGTGGTGGTACTCACCCCCCGTTTTGCCAGTCCCCGCACGTCGGAGGCGATGACATCGGGATTAGTTTCTCCCCGATTTGCCAGTCCGTCGGAAAGTAAGATGACGCGATTGAGGTGTTGCGGGTTCAGGTGTTGGGACACTTGCACTCCCCCTTCTACCCATCCGGCGTGCAATGCCGTCATGTTTCGGGGTTGGATGTTTTGAATCTGGCGGATAATTGTTGATTTCTGGGTGGCTAGAGTACTGGGAACGAGGGTATCGATGCGATCGTCGTAGATGGTGACGCTGATGCGATCGCTTCCCAGGAGTTGCTCGACGGCATAACAGGCGGCTTGGCGAGCGTACTGGATTTTTGCCCCGCGCATGGAACCGGAGCGATCGATAACCAATCCTAAGTTTAAAGGGGGACGCTCCCGATCTCCATCGGGTTCGGGGGGAATAATTTTGAGCAGTACGTCTTGGGTGGTGGCAATATCGGTACCGACGGCATCGCGCAAGGGAATAATTTGAATTTGAGTCTGAATTTGAGGCGTTCCGGTCATTTTAACCTCCGATTTTTAGCAAAGGTATGCAGGATTTGGGTCAGATGTTGCAGCAGATTCTGTTGTTCCTGGGGGCTACCGGGATAAGTAAAGTCCTGGCGAATGTGGAGTTCTAAGCCCGGGAGAACTTCGATTCGCGTCCACTGGGTTGAAGTTGAAGTTGGAGTTGGAGGGGCGATCGCATTTCGTTCCGAGACAGTTCGCGATCGCATTTTTGGAGATGAAGGAACGGGAGATGGACGAACCGGGTTTGAGGGAGATTGGCGTTGTTTGATTTGTTGCAGGAACCCCAGCGCCGGGTTGGCAGCAGTTACAGTCAGTTGCACTCCCCCTTCTAGCAACAGTTCGAGATCGGCGTTTTCCTGGGTTTTCGCCAAATCCCCGATCGCTTCCGCCCCATATCCTTCGCTCAGCAGTCGCCGCACCACCAGCATTTGCAGAAAGTGGCGATAGGTGTACCGCGCTTCCCGTCCCTGTTTGAGGGGTTCGTCGATCGCGCCCAAACTGGTGTAGTGCCGCACCAGGCGGGGGGTGACTTCCTCCCTAACGCGGGTGTTGGCGGGGTTTTCGGGCAGGAACTGGGGCAACCAGCCGTTGAGGATGGCGACGAACTCGCTCAGAGTCCATTGAGGTTGCGATCGGGCGAGCTGTTGCAAGGAGTCCATAGAGCAGTCAGCTATTAGCTTTTAGCAGTCAGCAACAACCATACCCTGCTTAGCGTCTGAGTTTTTCCTTGGTTTAGCATTACTGCTATATTATCGATGATATTTATTTCAGTTTAAGCTGTCAATATCAACTTGAATAGTTTTTTTTAGCGATCGAGTCTCGACGATGCTTCATCGAGCCATGTCGGGATTCGAGAGCATGTGAATTCCTGAAATATTGGGTTGAAAGTATGACTTAAAAATTCCCCATTCCGAATTCCGAATCCCCCTAAAATCGAAACGTCGTCCGAATCGCACCGATGAAGAGATTGTCGTTATTGCGATCGTGTTCGGGATTGGTGACGAGGAAAAATCCGGGGGTAATGGAGATGCGATCGCTCACCCCCAACCGGTAAAATAGCTCGAAGTGCAGCGATGTATCCGGGTCTTCCCCCAAGGGCAAATCCGTTCCCGACACCAGTTTCGGCGGTTGCCCGAAGAGAAACGCCAGCAAATCCCCCTTGCGTCCGAAGGGGTCGGAATAGCCCAAGCCGACGAGATAGGTGGTGGTGGTAGCGGAAATCTGGGAATCGATCGCATCGGTAAACGTCCACCCTCCCCAGGTATTCACCGTCAAATTCTTCGCCAAGCGCCATTGCAGCGTTCCCGTAATCCCCTGAATCTGGGCGGGGGCATCTAAAAAAGAGGCAGTGTCAGCGCGGAAACTGCCGCTAAATACATCCAAGCGACCGTTACTCGAATAGGCATTGACGTAGGCAACCCCCGCTAGGATATCCGCGGTCGGCTTGAGCAACAATTGTACCCCTGCCGCACTGCGATCGGCCGCGAACAACCCTCCACCCCCCTCGGCATCGCTGGTATCTCGGGTTCCGTAGGCCACCTGCAAGCGGACGGTATCGGTCATCAACCAGTCGAACCCCACCCCCGCATCCAAACTGCCGATCTTGAAAATAGGGCTGGCTTCCCCAAACCGAGACAACGCCCCCCGTCCGGCATCGAAGTAAGGAGAGTTCGCCGTCAACACGTTGCTGAGACTGAATCCTACGGGTCGCAGGGTAAAGACGACTCGATCGCCCAACGCCGCAAATCGATACTCCAGCTTATCCAGGCGCAGGTCGTTATCGGTATCGCTTTGCAACGACAGCAGGGCCATATCGGTATTAAAGGCCTCGGGATTGGCAAACCCCCGTTCGCCAAAATTACTGCTAGTCAGTTCCAACCGCAGTCGATCTTTGCCCGTAAACGAACTGACGATACCCAATCGCGTCAAGTGAGTGAAGGTGAAATTAGCGTTGCCCTCCCCCGGTTCTCCCCCAGTTCCGCCGCTGAAGGCAAAAATGGACTCGCCCCCCAGAATCGCCGTGGGGGAAAATTGTCGGGCTTCGAGTTCGGCGGTTCGGGCTTCGAGGACATCGACGCGCCCGCGCAAGGTGGCCAGTTCGGCGGCAAATTCCCCTTGCAATCGTCGTACCGTATCGATCTCTTCGGGCGACACCTCTGGGGGTGAGGAGTTGATTAAGGCGATCGCATCCAGACAAGCGTTCAATCCAGCCGCAAATTCGTATCGCGTCAGAACTCGATCGCCCCGAAACCGCCCATCGGGATACCCTTTCACGCAGGCGTACCGTTCGATGAGGGATTGCAGCGCTTGATATGCCCAATCGCCAGGTTGCACGTCCGAGAGTTCCGAGACGGAAACGATCTGAGCCAGTCGATCGGGTTTGAGAGAGTCGAAATCTCCAGACTGAATGGGGCGAGGAGCGGTTTGATGTGGTTTTGGCTCGAACTGAGGTTTTGCAGCTTTTTGCGGCGCTCGATCGATGCTAGCGGTGGCTGCGATCGAATTTGGATAGGGATTATAGGAGCGATCGGGCGGCAACCCCCAAGATACGGTTGCCAGCATCGGGCTAACCCACCCACAGACGATCGAGCTGAGTAAAACGCGGTTCATAACTCTTTTGGCAGAAAAGGGGGAAGGGTTAAGGGTTAAAGGGAAAAGAAATTCGTGACTTCGGCATCGAAATTGTTTGAATTTCCGATCTCCATCCGATGACAATTATTAATTAACGCTATGTGCAACTTGTTTATCCAAAACCTGACCGCACGGGGGAATGGGGAATGGGGGATTTTTCGACTCGCTCACCATATGGCGAGGGCAAAAAGATTACACACCGCGTAATTATTAATTGTTCATTGTTCATTGCCTTCAGCAATCTTCCCCTAACAGCATACTGCCGCACCCTCCCGAGGGGCCATCGCGCAGGAGAGATCGCAAATCGAAGGTGAAGTCTTCGTAGATATCGTCGATCGTATCGGCTTGTTCGATTTCCTCAATTCCCGCTTCAATCGTTTCGGGATCGACGGGGGGCGACTCGAAGGCCAGTTGCAATCCTTCGATTTCTGCTTGTTTGAGAAAGTGTAGGGTTTGCATCCCGCAACTGTTGTGGGCACTTAAATTGGGATCGAGGCAATAGGCATCTTCTCGCGCCCGTCCCCGTCCGTGAATGCCCACGAGTTCCCCAAACTCATTTAACACCGGGCCGCCGCTCATGCCCCGTTGGGTAGTATTGTCGTAGAGAAGGCTGTATCCCCCATCTTCCGAGGGTCGGGTGAATGACTTCGTCAGGTCTCCCGCTTCAGTTTTGCGCACGCGCAGAGTGCTTTCATCTTCGGGATTGGGCCAACCGGAAATGTAGAGGGGGTCTCCCGATTGGAGTCGATCGGATTTGCCCATCACGCTCACGGCATAGTCGCGATCGCTCTGAAACTCAACGATCGCCAAATCGAATCCCTCGATGGTTTCCCCCCATTCCCCCTCTTCTTCCCCAAAGGGATAAATATTGGCTTTGGTCTCCACATCATCGACGAGATGCACTTCTCCATCGCTAGTACGAACCCCGTACAACACATCTCGGGTGCGGACCACATGTAGTGCCGTCAATACGTAATAGGTATTGCCTCGTCGCGCGACGATCGCCCCAGAACCGGGATTCCATTCCAATCGCGCTTCCAAATCCCCTTTTTGCAGACCTTCGGCAACGATGACGGTGGTTTGAGAGGCGATCGCTTCTATTTCCGTTTCGCTTAAGGGTTCTGCCGCATCCGTGGCTTCGAGGGCATTGGGTTCGAGGGCGACAGTCAATGCCACCGCAACGCTCAAGATTACCCGTCTGAGGCGAAACGCGCTGCGGGTGTTCGGGCGGAACTGGGGAAACAGTTTAAAGAACATTTCCAGAGTATCGAGTCAGACCTATCGAGTCCAGAGTATCGGTCAGAGTTCAGCAGAGATTAAGCGATATGGGGCGACATTACGAGTTTTGACGCGAGTTGCAACCTAGAACAGCCCCTGGACGAGTTCATCTAAATCCACGTAGAGCTTTCCCCCCGACTCTTGAATTTCCACACCAGAAACGCGGCCGGAGAGGTTTTCTAATACATTATTGGGATTTCGGGCATTATCGCCGCTGAGGGTAAATAAAAGATTATCGTTGTTACAACCCAATCGAGTACTCTCAACGGCACAAATCACAGACTGACGGTTCACTCGTCCTTGTGTCAGGTATAAACCGTCGAGGCTATAGTCATTGTCAGCTAACAGTGCATTCAGGCGATCGGTCACATCCGCACACCGACGGGCGGGAGGAAATCCCGAATCGCTGAAGGCAACGCTGGTCCAGACGATCGCCGGATCGGAAACCTCCCCATCGCTGCGCAGGGCGATAGTATAGTGGATGCCGTCATCGGTGCGACATTCAAACCCACTGGGTTGGTCTTGAGCGATGCTGGCTTTGGCGATCGCAAACGGTAACTGTACCGCGATCGCGCTGGCGAGTACGAAACGAACTATCCCTTTCATGCCAATTATTAAGTAGCTTGGAGTTACATCCAATTATGACGCTCGTGCTTCCAAAAAGCTCCCGATTCAATCGATAAGATTGTAGATTGGCGCGGTTTTTTGGACACTTCTTGGACCATTCACGATCGGAAAATTAACGCCACGTATAACTGAATACCTCCTTTAGCCGTGAGAGAGCAGAAAAATTTTCCCTTTTCTCCTTCCCCCTTATCGCCGTTCGCACTTTTTCAGTAATGGGGAATGGAGAATGGAAAATACCTGTTTCTTCAATCGTATAAATAAACTAGCGCTAAGCGCTATAACCTTTGTCCTTGCGCGATCGGGTTTCGGTTTATCCAAAATTGACGTTCGTAAAAAATGCGAGCAAAATGCTCGCACTCGCGGTTCAACGCAAAGATCGCGTCAAAACTAATTGTCAACAACCGATTAACTTTGGTTGGCCTGGCGATACTCTTCAAAAGATTTATAGTAAGTTCGATCGTCGTGCAGGTGGCAGCGATCGCTAATTTCCTTCATCAACGACCAAGAAAACTTCGATTCCACCAAATGCTCGCCCCAATTTTCCTTCAAGCTGTGATGGGCTTTGCGCAGGTTGTACCAGGGAATCGCCGTGGAGATGTGGTGGGGAACGTGAACGTTAATATCGTGGCAGAGAAATTCTACCCAAGCCGGATATTCGCAATGGACGGTTCCCGCCAGTTGGGCGGAGGCTTCGTGCCACTCGGCAGTGTGTTTGAAGGGAATCGAGGGGATGGTGTGGTGGACGATGGTGAAGGTACTCATCCAGAAGTGGTAAACCAACCAAGGCAGGGCCCAGAATTTGATGAATCCCCAGGGACCAGTGATGGCAATCAGAAGCGATAAACCGATGGTTCCGGTGATGAGGCTAAATAGAGCCGAAAACTTGAACTGTTCTCGCTGGCTGCCTTCGAGGTCGCGCCAGTCGAAATGATTGGTCGCCCAATGACCGATGGAACCCACCCACCAGAAGCGTCCGCGCACGATGCGATAGGCCCATTTCGTCTGTTCTTGCAGCGCTTCGTAACGTTCGGGGCTGAAGGGAGTCCAAGCGTTATCGATGTCTAAATTGTTGGTATGTTTGTGGTGGCGATCGTGCTTGATTCGCCAACCGTGAAAGGGATAAATCAAGGGCAGCAACATCAAATGTCCGACCCAGTTATTCACCCATTTGCGATTGGAAAACGAGCGATGCCCGCAATCGTGACCGATGACGAACCATCCCGTCAGCGCCGTCCCCTGGAAAATCCAAATCAGCGGCAGTAAATACCACGGTGCCACCGCTAAAGCCCAATAGCCCAAACCGACGAGTAGAACGTTGACGATGAGTTTCGTCCAGGCAATGCGAGGATTTTTGATGAAAATTTCTGGGGGCAAGGTGTTGATAATATCTCGAATTCTGACACTAGAATCGAGTTGAGGGGGTTTGGATGTTTCGGGATTCGAGCTAATAGCGGTCATAAGGAAAATTATCGGGTTTGAGTGATGTTTAGATAAGGTTCCGATCGAAATTTTTGAGTGGAAAAGGTTCGATTGAAAAATCGAGCATAGAAAACCAGTACTGACAGCTGGTACGCAGTCAGTTCGTTAGAGCATGGGGATATAAACAGATCGATTCTTTGGGGATTGAAGAAGATGAGTGGGGATTAAAAAGTCGATCGAGACAACAATTCGAGCCAGTCACTTCTCGATCCCAAACCTAAAAGAACAGCCTAAAGCGTTTAACTCCTCCATCGCGCTGCCTCGTTGCAAGATTGACATGACTCAAAATTGAATCACAAATCGCAACCCGGCACGAGTTTACAAAACTTTAATAGATATACCACAGTCCGATCCCCCGATCGCCCTAGAAACTCGATCTCGCCAGATTCGACTCTCTCCCAATTCTCATTCACAGGGAACTCGAATCGAGGCTTTCCGCTTCTCCGGAGGTTTGGGGCACATGCAGACCGCACTCCTGTTTGAGACCGCGAAATCGGGTATCTCGCTCGTTACTATCGTCCGCCATGAGGGGACGACTCGAATGCCAATCGCCAACGCTGACATAGCCGAGATCGAAAAAGGGATGGTATGGCAAGTCGTGAGCCTTCAAATACTCGTACACGTCCTTGGCATTCCAGCTTAAAATCGGGAAAATTTTATACTGGCCCGACTGCAAAATCACCCGGTCTAGGGTTTTGCGATGTTCCGTTTGACTGCGTCGCAACCCCGCCAGCCATGCCGTGGCGTTGAGTTCTTCTAGAGCGCGCTGCATGGGTTCGACTTTGCGAATGCGATCGTAATGGTTGAAGGCTTCGACGTCGTTGTTCTCCCACAGCTTGCCGTAAAGCGCTTCCATCCGCGCGGGACTCAGGGGAGATTGATAGACTTTCAGGTTGAGCTTGAGGCGAACGCTCAATCGATCGGCAAATCGGTAGGTTTGAGCCGGGAGATAGCCGGTATCCACCCAGATGACGGGGATATCGGGGACGATGCGGGTCACCAGATGCAGCATCACCGCTGCTTGAATGCCAAAGCTGGTACTCATCACCAACCCATGGCCAAAAATGCGATCGGCCCACTCCACCAAATCTAGAGCTTTGAGGTGAGTCAGGGTTGGATTGAGCGCTTCGAGGTCGAGATGGGGAAGTGTGGGGGATTCTCCCCGGTCTGACTTCAAACCGGAATTCGATGGAGACGGACTGGGTATAACAGGATGTGAATCGATGAGATTCAATTGCGGCATAGTTCTCGTACCCTCAGATGAGTTCTTATGAGTTGGAACCAGTAGCTCGATGCCTCTTTGCGATCGGGTGGGGCGATCGAAGCGGCGGACGAAGGAGGCCAATACTCAACGGGAACTCGTCCGGACGAGCGATCGAGCTTCTGCGGACACAATGCCCGAGAAACAGATATTTTTTTAGGCACTAGTGGCAACGAACGCACGATTTGCCAGATATAGAACGGGTTTCTCTCATCTAGGAGAAAGCCATCAAGCTACTTCTCACACACTATCTATCAATTTGAGGGTCAAGTCAATCACCCATAGATCGGATTCGTCGTTTGATTTGAGATTGCGCGATTTTAGATGGAACTTCAAATCCGGACTCGCCCGTTGCGTCTTCCAAGAATTCCCCATTCACTTTCATCTCGTACCAAAAATTGAAAAAATACAGGTATTTGTCCCTCAGAGCGAGTCCGTTGGTCAGACCGGCGATCGTTCTGTTCGATCGAATACGAATTAATATTCATTTATCTTCTTTTCCGTTTCGATGAAATATTCCCCTGTTACCGTTCTGTGTTTGGGTCTGATTCCCATCACCTCCCCAACTCTGACCTCGATGGCCTTGGCTCAAACCCAACCCATTCAGGAACAAGTCGCTGAAGTCGTCTCTTATCTGGTGGGGGCGATGGATTCTTCGGCTCAAGCGATGGGCGATCGCAACGCGCCAGACGTTCGCATCACCACCTGCCCGATTTCCGTACCGACGATTTCGGCAACCTTTCTCTATCAAGAGCAAGCGCTATCGATAAATTTGAGCGATCCCTACCGACAGCGCTTTTTGCAAATTGCCCCCAACCGCAACCAGAATACGGTGGAAGCCAAAGCCTTTAGACCGGCCAATCCCGACACCTGGATCGGATTGTGCGATCGCCCGGTTTCCGATCGCATCGTCACCATCGATAAATTGGGAGAAGCAACGTGCAGTTTGTTTTTGCAACCGGAAGGCAACGGCTATCGGGGAACCACCCCATCTGAAGGCTGTCCGAGTAACTTCCGCGGGGCAGTCAAGGTCACGAATACCGTTTTCCTCAATGCCACCACGATGGAAACTTGGGATCGGGGGTTCGATGCCCAAGGGAAACAAGTCTGGGGGGCAGAGGATATCTCCTATCAATACCGGGATATCAACCCAGAAAATCACGATCCCCAAGCCAACGCCATCGCCCAAATGCTCAATGGCAAGTTCGACAATGCCGAGCAAGTCGCCGGAGATGATACCTATTTGCCCGTTCGCCAAAATAACTGTCCGGTGGAGATAACCAACAGTCCTTTTCCCGATACCACCCCAGTTTTGGTGTTAGAACAAGCGGCTAATGCCCCCACCCTGCAATTTGCCAGCCAGCGTTTGGTGCAAATTCGATCGGAGGGTTCCCAATGGGAGATGGCATCCTACAAACTCATCGGGCAAGAATTCGCTGATTTTTGCGATCGCCCTCTTGCCGAACGAGTCCTCACTGCAGACAATATCGGCGATCCCGGATGCAGCATTTTCTTTGAAAAAGACGGTGATGCATTTGTCGGTTCCACACCCCCCGGCGGCTGTCCGAGTAACTTTCGCGGTTCCCAATACCTCACCATCGATATGCGGTTTACCGAAGAACGGTTGGATATTTGGGAACGTTGGTACGACGGAGACGGGCAGCAAGTCGCCGGTTCGGAAACGGGAACCTATATTTATCGTCCCCTCGGAGTGGATTAGGAGCTTTTGGGAGAATGGGGTGTGGAGAGAGAATTCAAAATTCAAAATGCGTCTTGAAAAGTTGAACGGGACGGGGACCGACACCGCTCGCGTTTCGCAAAATTAAAAATGGGGAGGTTGTAGGGGAACAAGCATTTGGGCGATCGGTTTTGCAACAAACGAAACCTGACATCTCCCAATTCTCTCCCCTGCCCCAAAGCCTCCCAAGCTCCCACCGCCCCCGCCGATCGGGTCCAAAAAGGGGATATGGTAGGATACTACCTCCAAGGTCAGAACGCAGCCTATCCATTTCACGGTAAATATCATTGATGGTTTACTTTAAATTTGCTGGAAAACACCTGGGATCTTTAATTTGTGTGGGAATGACTCTTCTGTGGGGTTGTAATAACTCAACGTCGGCAGATGTGGCGAGCAAGCCGCCTGATGTTTCTTTGTCGGAAGCGGAACCGGCGCAATCCGATGACGAGTCCAAACCCAGCATCTTTGCCGATGAGTCGAGTGCCTCAATGGATTCTGAGTCGGCGGAAACCGCAACGTTACTCGAGGGAAAATGGAGTCCGAGTTTCTATATCGATCCCAATGGAACTGCCACCAATATCGGTGGTATGGCTGAAGCGGAAAGAGCGGAGTTTCGTTGGGAATTCACCTCTGACGGTCGGGTTTTTTCGGGAGAGCAAGAGGGGGTATTTTCGATCGAGCGAGATACCATTTCCATTGAAAATCTCTCCTCTGGTGAAATTACAGAATTTAAATTTTCGATCGCCGAAGACGAACTCACCCTGATCAGCGATACGAACGCTACGCTCAAACTCGATCGTCGGAGTGAATGAAGAAAGTTATTTCCTTGGTTGTCAGCCTCGGTCTTTTGGCAATTCTCTACACCAAAATTGACCTAGCCGGGTTAGTTTCCGTTTTTCAAAATTGCGATCGCCTGTGGATGTTTGTCAGCTTGGCGATGGTCGTTCCCATTACCCTCGCGACGAGTTGGCGATTGCAACAGTTAATGCCTGTTGAGGGCACCCTAGGATTTTTGGAAGCCAATCGGCTGATTTTAGCCGCGAGTGTTTTAAATATGGTTTTGCCCTCGAAAATGGGGGATATTGCTAAAGCTTATTTTATGCGCGATCGCGGACATTTGAGTGGGTCTTTAGCGCTATCTTTGGTCGTGTTCGAGAAAGCGTGCGATATGCTTTCTCTATTACTGTGGTGCGGATTTGGTTTATTTTTCTATCCCGATAAAAATTGTTTTTTTTGGGGTATCACTGCAGGGATTGCGGGTGGTTTTGGATTGGGTATTTCCCTGCTTGGATCGAAATCAATTGCCAATTTATTTTTTCTTCAGGGGAAAAAAATGGCTCCGAACAAGCTGCGATCGAAGCTGGAAAAGCTCCATATTTCTTGGGGTGAAATGCACGATTATTTCTGGAAAAGTCGCCGCCAACTTGCCAAAATTACTGGAACTTCGGTATTTATCTGGCTGTTGCACCTGCTGCAAATTTGGTTTTTTATCCTCGCCCTCAAAGCATGGGTCCCTTTTTTAACCAACCTCGCTCTCTCTCCCCTGGCCATTTTAGCGGGATTGCTGCCACTCACCTTTGCCGGTGTGGGAACGCGGGATGCAGCGCTGATTTGGTTTTACCAACCCTACTTTAACGAAGTCACCGGCGCGGCATTGGGATTGTTGTGTACGTCTCGCTATTTCCTACCGGCGATTGGAGGTTTGCCATTTTTGGGGCAGTTTCTGGCTACCCTGCGCGGTTCTCGCCCCGCTCATCGCGATCTTCAGGATAATTAGGACACCAACGATCGGCGCTCTTGGGGAGATGGGAGTATCGGGGGGAAAGAGAAACGGAGACTCATCGATCGTTGGGTTGTCCGAATTCCCGTGAATACCGCAAAGAGATAGCCTTCGGGTCAACCATCGAGATGTAGCTCATCTCCTCGATCGGGTATATTAGTAAATATACGAATCCAACTTGGCAAAAAAACGCGATTTGGTTAATCTCTCGCGGGGCAGTGGTAGAGCGATTGCGCCTCTAGTCACATCGGTGGAAAAGGCTTGAGTGTTTCCCGAGCAGATTAGCTTCAGCTTCAAACAACGATTTATTTCTTTTTACAGTTCTTGGGGTCTGTTAATTGGGGAGCGCGATGTGAGGCTTCGTTATTCTCTCATTTGTCGCGCGCGATGACAGTATTGCTTGATACAATCCCCTCCGGGTAAACGATTAGAACGATAAAACTGAAATCGAGCGCTTGTGACTTCGACCTCGTCGATTCACCGATCGTGCCAGAGCGATCGATTTCCCAAGCTCTGACAAAATCGATTTTTGAATTTCCCTTCTTTTGTTTCTTCTTGATTGTTTCTTCTGGGTGCGAACCCAACCTTCGGTTATCTGGCATCTACAGAAAACATCATATTCTCATTTTCGATCGAGCTGGTAACCATCGATGAAATCCTCACTAGTTGGTTTATTTTTTATTGCATTGAATGCGATCGGGCAATCGATCGTGTTTTTTCCAGGACGCTCTCAAGCTGCCATCGCCGAAATTCCCCCAGAAGTCACTCAACTCGCGGCGGATAACACCGCATTTGCCCTCGACCTCTACGCTCGCCTGGGACCCGAACATGCCGATGAAAATCTATTTTTTTCCCCCTACAGCATCTCCACTGCCCTTGCCATGACCTATATCGGGGCTAGAGGTGAAACGGCTGTGGAAATGGCGCGAGTTTTGCATTTTTCTCTCGGTCAAAACCAATTGCATCCGGCTTTTTCCCAACTAATGACAACCATTGAAACCGCACCGAGTTCGGACTACCAAATCTTGAGTGCGAACCGTCTTTGGGGTCAAGATGGTGCATTTTTCGAGCCGCAGTTTCTGGGTCAACTTCAGCAATACTACGGTGGTGAAGTCGAAACTCTCGATTTTATCAACCAGACCGAAATCTGCCGTCAGACGATTAACGACTGGGTGGAAGAACGAACCCAAGATAAAATTCAAGACCCGATCGCACCGAATAAGCTCACCTCATTGACGCGGTTCGTTCTCACCAATGCAATTTATTTCCAGGGAAATTGGTTGGCAGTCTTCGATCCGGAACGGACTCGCGATGCGACATTTACCACCGCTTCGGGGGAGCAAGCAAACGTGTCGATGATGTACCAAAGAGAGTATTTCGAGTACGCCGAAGTGGAAGGTTTGCAAATCCTGGAGTTGCCCTATCGAGGGGATGCGCTGTCGATGGTGGTGCTGTTGCCCGATGCGGTTGGCGGATTAGCCGCTTTAGAGCGCAGATTCACCCCAGACAACTTGCAACAGTGGCTGTCTGCTTTGACCTTGCCGGTGGAGGGTCCGGAGTTGATGCAAATTCAGCTCTGGCTGCCCAAATTTCGCGTGACCTCGGAGTTTGACCTCACCAAAGTGTTATCGATGATGGGGATGCCCAGTGCCTTTGGCGAACGCTCGGATTTTTCGGGCATCAACGGTGGAAGAGATTTATTTATTAGCGATGTGATTCACAAAGCCGTGGTTGAAGTTAGCGAAATCGGCACGGAGGCGGCGGCGGCAACCGCGATCGGTGGTGTAACCCGAGGCGTGCCTCCATCTATTGAGTTTCGTGCCGATCGCCCGTTCGTGTTTTTGATTCGCCATCGTCATTCGGGGAGTATCTTATTTTTGGGTCGGGTGGCGAATCCTTTGGAGTCGTCTTAGAGGGAATGAGGGCTTCGGAAGCTCTGATTCTCACAGAGAACCATAAGACTCGCTCGCTTCTCTAAAAATCCTGAGTCAATTGCTCGATTTTAGATCGATCGCCTCGACAGTTCCTCCCGACAATCTTCGGTTTTAAGAAACCCATCTTACCCTTCGGTACAATAAGACTTTGAGTTGCTTCGATCGTGTTTCATGAGTGCTCTCAACCCTAAAAACCCGACCCTCGAAGACACCCATCGTCTGTTTGGCGATCGCCAGCAATACGACGGTTCCTTGCCACTGCAATTCGAGATCGCTCGGATTTTTCCCATTTATTTTGTTGGTCTGAGTTCGCTCGTCTTTTGTTCGAGTCCGACAGCAGCTCAGCTGATCCCAGATTCTACGTTAGGAACCGAAAGCTCGATCGTGATGCCCCTTGATGAGATGTCCGATCGAATCGATGGCGGGGCAATTCGCGGCAGCAACCTATTTCATAGTTTCCAAGAGTTCAACATCGACACAGGGCGAAGCGTTGTTTTTCAGAATCCCACAACCATTGAGAATATTTTGACTCGGGTCACGGGGAGCAATCCCTCCAATATTTTGGGAACTCTCGGAGTGATGGGAGATGCCAATCTATTTCTCATTAACCCCAGTGGAATTTTCTTCGGTCCGAATGCCCGGTTAGATCTAAACGGATCGTTTTTGGCGAGTACGGCCGATCGTATTCACTTCCCCGATGGCGAATTTAGCGCGGTCGATCCCGATGTTCCACCATTGTTAATTGTTAACGTGCCGATTGGCTTACAGTTTGGGGAACGTCCGGGAAATCTTCTCAATCAAGCTGCTGCCATGGATAGTATGGGAAATATTACGGGTTTGGAAGTGTTACCGGGGAGAAGCTTGGTACTCGTAGGCGGTCATCTCACTCTTGAGGGTGGCGGATTGAATGCTCCGGGGGGTCGAATCGAACTGGGCGGATTGACTGATTCTGGCATGGTAGAGCTTGCAGTTGATGGCAATACTTTTAATCTCGGCTTTGCCGAAAATGCCCCGTTCGGCGATATTACCCTCGCTCGTAATGGGCGAGTCAGCGTCCGCAGCACCGATGCAGGGGATATTGTCTTTCATGGAAATCGCATAACGGCAACCGAAGGCGGACGTGCAGTGGCCGGGACGGAGGGAACGGGCAATTCGGGAAATATCACCATCTTCGCGAACGAACTGCATCTCTCGGGTGGCAACGGGCTAGTTTCCTCGGGTCTTTATAACGAAGTCCTCCCGAGTGCTTCCGGTCATGCTGGCGATATCCGAGTTAACGCGAGATCGGTGTTTGTAACCGACGGTGCTGCGATCGTTTCCCGAACTCTGTCACCTGAGGGGGGAAATGCTGGCAACATCGCTCTCGATATTACCGAATCGGTTTCGATCGAGGGAGTTGGCAGTAATGAAGTTTCTAGCGGAATTGTCAGTGGAGTGGCGAGTCATGCCGTGGGTAATAGCGGTGGGATCGAGGTGAGAGCCAACTCTCTGGCTTTGGCGGATGGTGCTCGCCTGAATACAAGCACCCTCGGACAGGGAAATGCTGGCAGTATCGCTCTCGATATTGCCGGACCGATTTCCGTTGAGGGGGGTGGGAGCAATGGCGTTTCTAGTGGGATTTTCAGTGGAGTTGGGCAAGAAGCTGTAGGGGATGGCGGTCGGATTGAGATAACAGCTAACTCTCTTTCTGTGGCTAACGGCGCTCTACTGAATACGAGCACCCTCGGACGGGGAAATGCTGGCAACATTACCATCGATACTACCGGAGCGGTTTCCGTTGAGGGGGGTGGGAGCGATGGAGTGGACAGTCGGATTGTCAGTGGGGTGGCGAGTGGCGCCGTGGGGGATGGCGGCCAGATTGAGATAACAACCAACTCTCTGTCTTTGACGAACGGCGCTCTAGTGGTGACTGATACCCTCGGAGTCGGCGATGCGGGAAATGTCGTGGTGAATGTCACCCAAACAGTTTTCTTGACATTGGGGTCTGGACTGAGCGCCCGCAGTAACGGGCAAGGTCGATCGGGTCGCGCGATCGCAAATGCCGCAGAGGGAATTGTTACGGATTCATCGAGCGGCCTCATCAGGAGGGACAGTGCGATCTTCGCTGCATTGCAGACGAGTGGGAGTTTACTCGATCCCACCAACTTTATCGTGCCATATCAAACTCCGATCGATGCCACTCAACTGATTGGGACTGATTTCTGTTCCCAAAGCCAGAACAGCCAGTTTATTATGACCGGACGGGGAGGCATTCCTCCGAGTCCCTTGGAGTCTCTAGGGGGGCGTTCCCCGATCGAGATCGAGTGGGTTGAGTTTCCCGAGGATGAAGCCCTGGCTCGGGGCACCTCGAAGCCTATGTCCAATAGCGTTTCAGACCATCGCATTCTCGATCGCCATCTTCCCGAGATCGAAGCCCAAGGTTGGGTGGTGGGGGAAAACGGCGAGGTCATTCTGACGGCCGAACCCTATCGAGGCGAACCTTTCCCATCGGCATTTTTGCCACTGGCGTGTCGAAACTTTCGATCGACGGTTCGATCTTCAACTCATTCTTAAAATTTGGGTCAGCACTCTCCCCTTCTCTTCTTGATTTTCCTCACTCCTTCCGCAATACGAAAATAAACTCATCCTCGTTACTTTGCATCAACTCAATCGCAAATTTATCTTCAAATTCTTGCTGGCAATATAATAGCAACTCCGTAAATGCTGAAGGCGTCCAAACGTGAAAGTGGATGCTATAATCCAGGTCGATGAGGAGGTATAGTAACCGGGCAGAAACCTTCTTTTCCGGAGTTCGATCGACCATGCGCACGTACTCTTCAAAATGAGAGATGCGCGATCGCTCTGGTCCTTCGGTATAATCGTCGATGAGGTGTTCTAAAGAAGTCACGGGTCGATCGACATCAAAGGTATACCGTTTATCGGGAACGGCCAGGTATAAAATGCCGCCGGGTTTGAGAACTCGGAAATAGTTTTTCAGGGTTTGAATCGGATTTTGGCAATGTTCGATGAGGTGGTTGGCGATCGCAAAATCTAACGAATTATCCTCAATCGTAGATAGTACTTCTCCATCGTCGATAATATCGACTTCTACCAACGGCAGTTCCTTCATTTCCGGATACTGCAAGCGCAAATCGAATACTGACATTCGATCGACGTAGCGCACGTTTGCCGCTTCCGGAACCGGTAAGGGAGAGTGCAACGCCCCAACTTCAATCCCATCTCCTTTGATATATTTATCGGCAATTCGACGGCGAATTCGCTTGACTTCTTCCCGTTTTTGTGTATCTAGATCGATGGATTCCGTTGAGGTTTCTTCGGGTTCGGGTTTGGGTTCTAATGTTGCGATTCTCGTCGATTGCCCTTCAGTTTCCGTCGCAGGTTCTTCGAGTTTTCCGTTGCTGTTATTTCTCGATATTTCCGGTTGATTTTCGGTTACTTCAACGGTGGTATTAGCCGTCGCCGTGCCATTTTTTTTTGAGTGGCTTTTAGCGGCTACTTCAGTTCCTGCATCATTTTTTTTTGCGTCTGAAATCTTAGGAGATTTGGTTTCTGGTAAAACATTCGATCGACCATTTTTTTTCGGTTCAACCCTAGCCGTTACCGAAGTTTCCGCATCCTCAATTTTGGCTTCTGAAATCTCGGGAGATGCCGATGCTGAAACCACATCCGACGTGCCGTTTTTCCCCGACTCGACGGTTGCCGTTAAACCCGTTCCCCCATTATCAGTTTCTTCTGGGAACAGATTCGCATTAGATTCAAACGGGTTCGGTTCCGTTTCTGCCAATATATTCTGCGATCGCGTATCTTCCAATTCCACATGAATCGACGGCGGCGCCAGGTTGATGCTGTAGTCTTCCAACCCCTTTGTTAAATGGGGATTGTAGCAGGGATCGTTCTCCACGTATTTGCGCCATCGCTGGCAAATTACCGCCCCCTCTTTCGCCTGTCGTGCCAGTTTTTCTGGGGTATCTTCGTAACCGCGACTCTTGGATTCGTAGTGGTATAAAACCACGTGAGGCAGGTAAACGTTGCGATAGCCGCGATCGACTAATTTTAAGCAAAAATCCACATCGTTGTACGCCACCACCAGGGATTCATCCAATCCCCCCACTTCCTCAAATACATCCCGGCGACACATCAAACATGCCCCCGTTACCGCCGAGTAATTGGATATCGTTTTCACCTGACAGACATATCCCGGCGTATCTTTGGGGAACATCCGATGGCTGTGCCCCGCAATGCCGCCGATGCCCATAATTACGCCCGCGTGTTGGATGCGATCGTCATCGTACAGCAATAAGCCTCCCACTGCGCCAATTGAGTCGCGTTGCGCCTGTTCCACCATTGCCTCCAGCCAATCGGGAGTCACAATCTCCGTGTCGTTATTCAGGAGTAATATATAGTCTCCGGAGGCATTTTCCACCCCAAAATTATTCAACTTCGGATAGTTGAAGGGAATATCGAGAGGAAGGCATTTGAAGCGATCGGGTTCCTGTTGCTGCCAGCGATCGAATACCGCTTTCGTTTCCGGTTCCACGCTGCCATTATCCACCACGATGACTTCGTAATTAGGATAGGTGGTACGGGTAAAAACAGACTCCAAACAGCGATCGAGCATTCCTGCCAAATCCCGCGTCGGGATAATAATACTGACTCGCTTCGGTTCGGCAATCTGATAGCGAACGGTATAGTTACCGAAAAATCCCGGTACGTCGATAACCTCTCCCGGTTCTCCCCGGCGTTGCAATGCTTCGGCGATCGCTTTTTTCGCCGCCTCGTAGGCATAGGTTTTCACCGTCGCTTCTCCCCCAGCGGTGGATTCGGCGTGAATTCGCCAGTGGTAGAGAATTCGGGGAACGTGATAAATCTTGTCGGTTTTTTCCGTAAATCGCAGTACCAAATCATAATCCTGGCTGCCTTCGTACCCCACCCGGAAGCCGCCAATCTCGTCGATTATCGATTTGCGATACACCCCGAAGTGGCAGGTATACATCCGCGAGAGGAAAGAATCGGGACACCAATCCGATTTGAAAAACGGATGCATGATGGCATCGTTCTCGTCGATTTTATCCTCATCGGAGTACAGCATATCTGCGTCGGGATGCTGGTTAATGAGAAGTACCATCTCGTATAACGCATCTGGGGTAATTGCGTCATCGTGATCGAGTAAGGCGATATATTCCCCCGTCGCCACGTCAATTGCCGAGTTGGAGGCGCGGGAAATATGGCCGTTTTCTTCTCGAAATACCAGTTTGATGCGATCGTCCTTTGCTGCGTACTCCTCCAAAACCGGCTTAATATACTCCGCCGTGGAAGCATCGTCGGCAATACACAACTCCCAATAGGGGTAAATCTGATTCAACACCGACACGATGCCATCCCGCAGGAACTTCTCCGGGGTGTTGTAAACGGGCATGATGATGCTAATCGTCGGTTGATGGGCAAAGGTAGGAATCGTCTGCGCCATCTTCCGCAAATCCGTTGCCCTGGGGGCGTGCATTGCCGTCCACTGTTGGTAAGCCAGGAGGTGAGGATCGATGGCGGGGGCAAGTTGGGCAACCTCTGCCGATGCCAACCCCAATTTTCGCTTCACTTTTCCCGTCACTTTCCCAATGGCATACCGCCAGCCCTGGGTTTTCGCCGCTTCCAGAAATTCTCCCCGTCGCCCCCACCAGCCGATGGGTTTCATCAGGGGAGATTTCACCTTAAACCAGATGACTCGAAGCTTCCAGAACTTGGTATTCTCCATCGCGGCGATCGTCTCGTGGAGTTGCCCGATTTGGAATTGGGCTTGCCCCAGCTGCTGTCGAACTTCCCCCACTTGTTGTTGGGTGTGGCGTTCGGCTTCCTGAAGTCGGGTGTTGAGTTGGCGGTTATCTTCGATCGCCCCCCGTAACCGTTCGTGGGTTTGCTGGATGTCTACCCGGGCATCGTGGAGTTGGGCGTGGGTTTGCTGGTTATCTTCGATCGCCCCCCGTAACCGTTCGTGGGTGTTTTGCGACTCTTCTCGCGCCTGGGCGAGTTGGGCGTGGGCGTTTTGTACGTCAGCAATGGCGTCGGCGAGTTGGGCGTGGGTTTGCTTGACTTCTTCTTTGGCATCCCCGAGTTGCTGGTGAACTGCGTTTACCTCCCCGAGGGCTTCGCGCAAGCGATCGTGAGTTTTCTGGGCATCGACGCGGGCTTCGTAGAGTTGTTCGTGGGTTTGTTTGAATTCGGCTTCAAGGTGTTTGTGATGATTTTGAGTATCGCGCAGTTTAACGTCTAAAATATCAGCATGGGTGCGCGCGGAGAGTAACTCGAATTCTTTGGTGGCAAAAATATCGGGAAAATTGGTGGCGTAGAGTTCGAGATGTTTGGCGCAAATATAGCGAATGAGTTGCTGCCGATTTTCGGGCAAATTGCACCGACTCACCATTGAGTCGAAAGTCGATCGATACTCGAATAATACTTCCCGAACGTGGTGAAATCGCCAATCGCGTTCCGCTGCCATCAGCCAAAAATCCCAATCTTCGTAACCGAGTTGTTTGGGAATTTTCGGATCGTAACCGCCGCAATCTTCCCACACTTCCTTCCGGAAAACGGCACAGGCATCGATATAATTCCCCTTTGCCATCAAGTTGATATCGAACTCGGGAACTTCGCGAATTTCTTGCTTATCCCCAAAAATTTCCATATCTCCATACACGATGCCAATTTCGGGACAATTCTCTAAAATCTCGATCGCCTTGGTAATATATCTGGGTTTAATTTTATTATCGGCATCCAGCGGTAAAATATACTGTCCCTTGGCATTTTGAATGCCCGTATTTCGCGCCTGTGCCAGTCCCTGATTTTGGGTATGGTCGATAATATTGTAGTTGCGTTCTCGCAGATAATTGAGAACTTTATGGGTGAGGGGTTCGGTAGAAGAATCGTTGACGATAATAATTTCGTAAACCTTCTCTTGGCATCGCTGAACGCTGGCGATCGCCTCTAGGAGAAATTCGCCGCTGTTGTAGCAGGGAATCACCACCGAAACGATGGGTTCGGAGGCTGGATAACGATGGGATGAGAAAGTTTTAACTTCTGGCGTTTTCGCGGCCAATGATAGCGGTAACGTTTCTTTTTTTTGAAGATCCGAAGTTGCCAATTGCGAGGAAAAATCGCTGGGTAAATCGGCGGAGCGATCGAGTTTTTCCAAGAGATCGACCGATTCTGGCATTTGAGTGCGCAGGGTTTGCACCAAGGGATGATTCCAACTGAGGCTGCTAAAAATTTGGGTATCGTAAACCTCTTCCAAGGAATGTCCGTCGGCGAGAGATTTTAAATTGAATTTCTCTTCTAAAAGTCGAACTAACTTTTCCGGTTCGCGAACGCATCGATCGATACTCATTAAAATACAACGTTCGCGATTTTTATGGTAAAATTCGAGTAAATGACGGTTGTAAAACTCCCATACTTTTATCGCCCATTCCGAGCGATTGTGGAAAGCAACACTATTCAATCGTCCAATCGAATCGACCACATCCCAAGGAAAGCGATAAACGAGTAAATATCGCGCCTCGGGTAATAACTCCTGCCAAAAATCTAAAAGTAGCGTCGTGCGCGGATCTTTCCACCCCCAAACGGCGGATTCCGAGCAATCTCGCATGCGTCGATCGATTAAATCCTGAGCCGGTAAAATATAGTCAGACAGGGCGGAGCGATCGAGGTGTTCGCTTTTCGTCCACCCCCAATCGATCCACCCTTCCTCTTCTCGATTGCAGCAGGCTTGCAACATCGATCTCTGCAACTGTACGAAGTCGACGTCTTCAAAGTAACCCTTGGGATTGTAGGCATCGCCCAAGAGCAAATTATCCCCCACATCAATGCCCAGAGAACGAACGAAAGAGGCGGTCAGGGAGGTTCCCGATCGATGCATTCCCGTTACAATTAAGACGTTCGACATAGTTCGTACCCAGTATTGATAGCAATTCTTATAGACGTGACGTGCAACTTTGTGCCCAGTGACAGGGTGTAGCCAGCAGACAAATTCTCCCTGACCCTTTCCCCCGCGTTGTCAGGGGTTGGATCGAGAAGTTATGGCATCATCGCATTTCTTCAAAGCGATCGAAGGCGCGATTCTCGAGTAAGGGAGTCGATTTCAACCGCACCGGATGATGTTTAATCGCCACAAATGTTGCCCGATCGGCCTCTTGGCGATTCCTCATTCTCTCAAACTTGGGGACGATCGGCTGATGGCATTCGTACACCGACGTAAACCCCACATCCACGAGCAAGTTATACAAAGACGGACGAGTCAGCCACACGCTTTCGGGGTTGCCAATAGAGGCCCACGCCGTCTCATCTTCTTTGTAGGGACTGCCGCGATAGGCCTGCCCTTTGTAAGAGTATTCGCTTTCCGAACTGCGGCTGACGTGAGTATCGATAATCGCCAGTTTCTGGCAAACCCCGTAAATATGTTCGGCAAACTCAAACACGTCGGGAACATCCAAATGATAGAAAATTCCCAAACACAAAACCACGTCGAACGTACCGTATGTTTCCCGACTCAGATGGCGCACGTCATCTCGGACGAATTCAATATTCTTGAGTCCTAAAACCTCCTGGGTAAAGCGGGCTTTAGCGAGATTGGCTTCCCGGCCTTCAATCCCCACCACCGTTGCCCCCTGGAGGGCAAGTTCGAGACCGTAGAGACCTTCGAGGCAGGCCAAATCCAACACTCGCAACTCGGAAAACGGTTTCTGGGTAATATCGGCAATAATTTGTAGAAAACGCTGGACTTTTACTTCCGAACCCACCATCCGATCGCCGATGGTATAGAGATCCTCTCCCAGGCAAATATTATGATTGGTCCAGGGGCCAAATCGATCGATAATCTCTTGTTTTTTTTGGTTAATCGTTTCTGGTTCCATCAAAAGCTTGACCCTATTTTTCTAGATTCGCGAGTTCGGAACTCACCGAAAGAGAAGGTTCGATTAAAAAATCGATCGTACAGCTCGCCATCGATCGAACGTTGGGCCCGACGCGAAACATCGCCACGTCGATATACCGGGCCAAATAAGTAAATGTACCATCCACAATCCCCGATACCCCCGCATTGAGAAAATAAACGCCGGGGTTGAGAATGCATTTGAAGCGAAATTTCACCGTCACCGTCGTTCCCACCTCCACGGAATCGATCTGTTGGGATTCTCCCGGACAGGAAATTCCCCCCAACTCCAACCCGCTAATGGTTTTCACCAACATGCCGAAGCGAACTTTTTCCGCCGCTTTGGTAAACGTCACCCGATAGGTATAAATATAGTCGCGACGACCCACCAGATTGTTCACTTGCCGACCTTCGAGGGTGAGAATTTGCGGATCGTCGACCCTTGCCCCTCGGGAAGTGTAGGAGAGGGTATTTTGGGGCACTAACCCGGGATCGTAAAACTCCTCCAGGTCGCTGTCGTCGGAGTCCAGTGGTGCGACCTCTTGTTTCTGGTGGCGAACCGTGGGGACTTCAATATGACCCGAATTGCGAATTTCCTCCCGAATTGCCGCGTATTGCTCTGCCGGGGCGTAAATGAGCTTGTGGTAGCGATCGACCACCACCTTCGGTTTTGCCGCCAGCAGTAACTCTCCCCCATCGAGCAAAACCGCCCGATCGCATAATTCCACGATCGCCGCAGCGGAGTGGGAGACAAATAAAATCGTACCGCCACGGGACTTAATCGATTCGATCCGGGCAAAACATTTGCGCTGAAACGCTTCATCCCCCACGGAGAGGGCTTCGTCCACCACCAACACGTTGGGTTCGACGCTGGTCGCCACCGAAAACGCCAGCCGCACGAACATCCCGCTGGAGTAAGTTTTCACCGGTTGGTCGATAAAATCTCCAATATCGGCAAAGGCGGCGATGCTGTCGAATTTGGCTTCGATTTCGAGCTGGTTCAAGCCCAGCAGTTGCCCGTTGAAGAAGACATTTTGCCGCCCGGTAAATTCGGGGTTAAAGCCGCTTCCAAGTTCCAAGAGGGCTGAAATTCGACCGCGAACGCTCACGTGTCCGCTGGTGGGGGTTAGGGTCCCGACAATGGTTTGCAGGAGGGTACTTTTCCCAGAACCGTTGCGACCGACAATTCCGAGAGTTTGACCTCGGGGAACCTCCAAACTGACATCGCGCACGGCCCAAAACTCGTTGCCCCGCTTCTTCTTCGGTTGGATAATCTCTTTGAGTCGATCGGTGGGGCGATCGTAGCGCTTAAAGCACTTGGATACATTCGTCAGCGAAATAGCGATATCATTCATACATACTCCCGGCTTCACCCCGGACTCGATCGGCCACTCGGGTCTCGGGTTAGAAGGAGCGAACCATTACAAGCGATCGGGGAAGTCGATCCGGGCAATTGTCAATCGATAACTGACAATATACCGTTAAAAGCACGTCCCGCAATTAAAGAGAAGGCGATCGGGCTGCGATCGCCAATATTGACAGATGCAAGATTTTATGCAGGTAATCCGGTAATTTCTCCGAGATTTAGAGAACGTCTGCGAAGGCCGGACGCAACCGCTGATAAGTCCACCAACCGGCGTAGAAGACCAGTAACGATACCGCTGAGGCGAAACCCCACTCAGCCAGATGGTTGACTTCTCCCACCAAAATCAAGTCGCGGTAGACGGCGGAGAACGTCGCGAGGGGGTTGAGCCAAAAAACCCAGTTGCGGAGGGTTTCGGGAATCACCGAGTCGGGATAGACAATAGGGGTGACGTAAAACCAAAGATTGAGCAATACCGTCGCCGTTTGCGGAATATCGCGCAAAAACACGGTAAAGGCGGAGGCAAAGTATCCCAATCCCGCTGTCAGCAGCAGTTGCGGCAGCCAAATCAACGGCAGCAACCACAACGTATTGTGAATGGTGCCCGAAGTCCAAGCCACGGCGACAATCAGCGCCATCAGACCCAAAGAACTTTCCACAAATGCCGACACCACCGGAACCAGCGGCAGCAAGGCGAGGGGAAATACGACCTTTTTCACCAGATTCGGCTGTCCGACGACGGAATTCGACGCTTGTACGAAGCCGTTCGTAAATGCCAACCAGGGCAGCAAACCGGAAAATAACCACAATCCAAAAGTGAAATTATTGTCCGGCAAACCTGTTAAACTCAGCTTAACCTTTAAAACGATCGAGAAAACGTAGGTATAGATAAAAAGCTGGGAGATTTGATTGAGCAGGGGCCAAAAATTGCCGACGACCGAGCCTTTATATCGGGCTTCTAAATCTCGCTGGGATAAGGTCGTTAGCAGCTCGAATTTTAAGAGCCACTTGCGGAAACTGTGGGGAATTCGGATATCGCGTCCGGGTTTGTCGATAACTCCTCTCATACCGTTTGACCAACTATGTTTTCGCGTTCACTCACTACACACGTAAGACCTCACAGCCCTAGATCGGGCTAACTCGTCCGTATACCGCTACTAGAGACGATTTGACGAGGAGGGTCGCTCTGAAATTTTGCCACTCCGGCTTCAACTCAGAGTTTTGATACCTAACATCATACGGTGTCAACTGTATTTATAGTATTCCGTTCCTTTGTAGATGTTTCCGTATCAGGCGATCGTCTTGTAAGAAAAATCTCAAAACGCCTACCCAAAATGGTATAAGCTAATATCCGATCGAACTCCTAGAAACTATCTGATGGACGCAGACGTTCTCGACTACTATCTTCACGAAGCCCCAAGTCCCCAAAACACCCTCGATTTGTTTGCTGGGGAATGGACTTCTTTGTTCCCTGAAGAATATGGCGATCTCAAAGCCGGTACGGTTCCCCTGTTCGGAGACGATCGCCTCGCCTGGGGGATGCAGCAGTTGGGAGGCGTTGACGGTAAAACCGTTCTGGAGTTGGGATCTCTCGAAGGCGGACACACCTCGATGTTTGAGGTTTGGGGGGCCGCATCCATTGTGGCGATCGAAGCCCACTCTCGCGCCTACCTGCGCAGCTTAATCGTTAAGGAAATTTTAGGATTGCGCCGCGCCCAGTTTCTCTACGGCGACTGCGTGAAGTATCTAGCGGGTAATCCGGGAACCTTCGATATTTGTTGCGCCAGCGGTATCCTCTACCATATGACCGATCCGGTCGCCCTGCTAGCGGCGATTTCTCGCGTTTGCAACGGGATTTATCTGTGGACGCACTACTACGATCGAGACATTATCACTAACAACCCCCGCCTCGACAGTCGGTTCAACAGCAACCAAGACCTGGAGTACGACGGCTTTAAATATACCCTCTACCGCCAAGACTACGGCAGCGAACTCCGATCGGAGAAATTTGTCGGCGGCAAACAATCCCACAGTCAGTGGATGAGTCGGCAAGCCATTCTCGATTGTCTGGAACACTTCGGATTCGGGGAGATGCAAATTAATTACGACATCCTCGATCATCCCCACGGTCCCAGTTTTTCGGTCACAGCCGTTAAAACCAAAAATCGAGTCACCCCCAACAGTTCGTCTATCTCCCACGAACAAAACAACGGTCAACTCGATCTCACGGCACAAAAAATAACAAAGCGATCGCCCATCGAAGAACTCACCGCCCAACTCCAGCAATCCCAAGACCGCATCGTCGCCATGGAAAGCAGTAAATTTTGGAAACTGCGCACCCAATGGTTCAAGCTCAAATCCCTATTGGGATTACCGACGGATTGAATTCGGAATTCGGAAGCGCGGAATTTGGAAGGATGCGCAGAAGCGGTAACGCGGAGAGGGGGGGCAAGGAGACAAGGAGACAAGGAGACAAGGAGACAAGGAGACAAGGAGACAAGGAGACAAGGAGACAAGGAGACAAGGAGACAAGGAGACAAGGAGACAAGGAGACAAGGAG
>NZ_JBRJXU010000138.1:0-10937 GCF_057467645.1 Zarconia sp. | reverse complement strand
GGGTGTGGGGTGTGGGGTGTAGGGTGTGGGGGGCTTAGCCTGGATTATTCACCAAACCCTCAAGTCCCGATCTCTCTCGAACCTCAAAAAACAGACTGTTTTTCGGGTAGATTACCAGCCATAGTGCTTCTTGTGGTTTATTTACACTCTTGAAAAAATCGGTTTTTTCCATTCCCCGTTCCCCATTCCCCGTTCCCCGTTCCTCCAATTTTTTTCGATTGTAGTATAATAACGACTGCATACTACAAAAAATAATGGGGTAACCTTTGGGGTTCTCTCATTCCGGAGAGTCATGGCATCGTTTCGAGATATTCTCGATTATTTTCGCAGTTATTGGGGTACCGCAGTCTACAGTATCGCGATGACCAGCGCGTTTGAATTGGTCGATTTGGTCGTTCCCTATGTCATCGGGCAAATTCTCAACATCTTGGCCGGTGGCGAGTTAGACCGACCCCTACAGCAGTTGGTTGCAACAGTTGCTTCCATTCTCGGACAACCCGCAAATTCCTCGCTAGAACTGGGAGTTTTGCTGGGATTGGTGTTTTTGGTGACCGTTATCCGGGCGCCCGTGCAAGCTTGGTTCGGGGGGTGGTATCACTGGGCGATTTCCCTATCGGCCCGTCGCGATGGCGCTCGCCAAACCGTCGCCAAAGTCCTCACCCTGCCCCTATCATTTTACGAAGAACACAACCCCGGACGAATTGCCGGACGGGTCTCGCGAGGATTGGAAAATCATACCTGGATGTACCCGGAAATTGCCGGTCAACTGATTCCCAAGTTGATTCGGGTGTTGGGGATTTTCGTGGCAATTTGGTTCATCGAAAAGCGGATCGCGATCGCCTTTTTGGTCTCGTTTATCCTCATTCTCGGCTACAGTCTCAAATCCCTGGGAGCGATTATCCAACGGGAAAAACTCATCGACAAGTATATGGAGGGAACCGAAAGCCGCACGTCGGAGTTGATTACCAATATCAAAACCGTCAAAGCCTTTGCCACGGAAGCCCGAGAACTCGATCGCCAGCGGCGGCGACTGGCGCGGGAACACAACGTGATTATTAACCGGATTCACCGCAGCTACGTAAAGTTATCAACGGTGCAGCGAACCTTCGTTCAGATTTGCGTGTTCGGGGTTTTAATTTCTACCCTGTTTGCCACTCTTCAGGGTCGAATTTCTTTAGGACATTTCATCACCACCCTAACGATTTCTAGTATGGCTTATGCTGAAATCGATCCCATTAGTATCCTGGCTGAAGTGTTCGCCCGTCGCTATAGTGCGATGTTGCGGTTTCACAAGTTTCTCAAACGTCCGCTCGGAGACGATGCAGCGGGTTTATCCGAACCCAACATTGAGGAGAATTCCTATCGGTTTACGGGCAAAATGGAGCTGGCTGGGGTAACTTTCGGCTACGATGCGAAGCGTCCCATTTTGCAGAATATCAACTTACGCATCGAACCTTATCAAACGGTGGCACTCGTCGGGCGTTCCGGTTCGGGAAAATCCACCCTCGTCAAACTGTTATTCCGCTATTTTGAACCCGATCGCGGTTATATTTTCATCGATGGAGAGGATATTGGTCGCCTCGATGTCACTCAGTATCGGCGAAGGTTGGCGATCGTCCATCAAGATGTAGATATTTTTAACGGAACCTTGCTCGATAACCTGGTTTATGGTAACCCAGATATTAGTTTCGATCGCGTCAAAGAAGCTTGCAAAATTGCCCGCGTGGATGAGTTTATTTCCGAACTTCCCAAAGGGTATTATACCGTTGTTGGGGAGCGCGGCGTGCGACTTTCGGGGGGACAAAAGCAGCGATTGGGAATTGCGAGGGCGTTAATTGTCGATCCCGACGTGTTGATATTTGATGAGGCAACCTCGAGTTTGGATTACGAATCCGAGCGATCGATCCAAATGGCAATGCGATCGGTTTTTGGAACCCGCACCACGATTATTATTGCTCACCGGTTAAGTACCGTTCGAGATGCCGATAAAATTGTTGTTCTCGATGGTGGAAAAATTGCCGAAGTCGGTTCTCACGAAGAACTCTTGGCAAAAAATGGGATGTATTCTCGCTTGCATTCCCTCTCCGAAGCTGGAGAACTTCGAGCGTAGTTTCCGATGTCGCGATCGACAAATCATCTATATTTGAGCTGGCAATCGCGTTGGAAGCAAAACCCTTGAATTTTCGTGGCCGTCACCACCCACTTCCCCATCCTCAAACCCCCAGCACGGCTTTTGCCTTTTGCAAATATTGACGGCGATCCTCGAGACCGTTGTAGCCGCCGTTGACGTAGTAAGTGACATCTTCGAGGCTATCTTTGTCCGCATCGCCGTTGAGCTTTCGGCTATCCCAGTACCAACCGGCAACCATCACCGCGTAGGGAGCCTGTGCCACCAGTTCCGGTTGCGATACGAAATCCAGGTTCATCGCCTGAGAAAATTTTTCGTAGTTTGCCCGTCCGGTAAGTTGCATTAATCCGCGTCCTTTAAATCGCACCCCGTCTCCCGGTTGGGTATTGCCCAGGTCGCTCCGTCCTTCGTAGTCTTCCCCAGAAGCATACTCTTCCATCGCGTTGAAACAGTCCGACTCGTGCGCCACTTGAGCGATGAAATGGCAGATTCGCAAAGGCGTATTGATTTGGAAGCGCGTGAAGGTTTCATTTAAACCCGGGGTAAGTTCGCGCAGGCGATTGGCATCGGCATTCGGGGCAATTTGCATGAGTTGCTCGGCCGTGATGTATTGCCCGGTTGTTGCCGCACCCGGCGTAGCGGCCGGGAAACCTGGTGCGGCGGTTGCCGATGCCATCATTGCCGTTTGGGTGGGTGCAGTTTGAGCCGGTGCGGTTTGGGGTGCACCTCCGGGTATGGGGTTATCGTAGAACAGCCGTCCCCAGCCGGTTTTTGGACCATCCACCGTCCACCGAGCCTCCATAACATCGCGGGGATAGGTCAATCCGCCACCCTCTTCCGTGGCGTAACCGTCCAACAAGTCGCCATAGGGATCGTTGACAATGTAATCACCACTAGCAGTGCGACCGATGACCACAATCATATGTCCGCCACCAGACGGTGCTTCCAGAGGTCCGTGATGCAGAATACCAACCACAATCGGCAGCCCACTGGCAAGGGAGCGATCGAGATCCTCAAGACTAAGACTGGTGTTCCAAGTTGATTTAATCCCGAGATCTGTAAGTGCCTGGGTTTGGACACCATGGTCGGTGGTATCGCCATACTTAACCACATACTGCTGATAGTAATCGTCATCCCCGGTAATATTGGCCCCCAGATACTTAGCCGCCATGGCACAACTGGATGTATTACAGGTTCTATAAGGATCTATCTCATTGTCTCGTTGGGAGAAGTAGGGAACGGGGAGTTTTATTTCGCCATTACTCGCCGGTGCTGGAGCTGGAGGGGCTGAAGGAGCAGACGTTGCTGGGGGAGCTGGGGGAGCAGGCGTTGCCATGCTCGTACTCGAAGTTTGGAAGCCGTTGGGAGCTGCGCCCATTGCCGGAGCTGCGCCCATTGTCGGGGTCATACTCGAAGTTTGGAAGCCGTTGGGAGCCGCACCCATTGCCGGAGCTGCGCCCATTGTCGGGGCAATACTCGAAGTTTGGAAGCCGTTGGGAGCCGCACCCATTGCCGGATCCATGGCATTGGGATTCATGGCATTGGGATTCATGGCGTTGGGACTCATAGCATTTGCCATTGCATACCCATTGCCGGGTAAGATTTCCACATGTAATGCCCAGACAAACCAGACATTGCGGTTTTCCGGACCGATTCCTCGATCGAGGGTCACTTGTAGAAAATTATTGCCCGCATTGACATGGGACTGCAAGCCAAAGGTATTGCCATTGCCGACCCGAATTTTGTAGTTATCCGGTAGGGATTGTGCCGGTTGGGGAGCGAGGGTAAAGTCCGTATCCTGACGAACGCAGAGCCTACCCGCAGCCCCGGCACCTGGAAGAGCCGCTGGAGCTGTGGGAGCAGCCGGTGCAGCAATCTGCGCTTGAGGGGGAGGAGGGGGTTGCTTTAATCGGGCAAATAGTTCTTTATCCTCAGCCACGGCGTTGGCTGACTTGACAATTTGTTTGATTTGCTCGTTTTCTGCGATTTGTTGCTGTTGCAAAGCGGCAACGTAGTTTTTGACATCGTTTTTAATGACGCTTTCGACCCGATTGGCAAAGGTGGCGAAACCTTCCATGTGGTTGAGCAAATGTTCGTAAGAACCCGTCAATTGCAAGTATTGCCAGCCTTCCCCTTTGAGATCTTCGGCCATTTTGCGGTAATCTCGCCAACGATCGCCATAACGATGAAACTCTTCGAGGGCTGCACTCACGGCAATCACCTGACTCATGAAAAAGGGAATGTAGGGAAACCATTCGGGTAGGTTGTTCTTGAGCTGCATATTCAGCCCCACCAACGCGGGCAGAATCACCCCGCCAATAATCGTCGTCAGGCGCAACCGATAGTGCCATTTGCGAGATTGACCCGCTTTTTTATCAGCCCATACCACCTGATCGATCCAACGCTGTTTGAGAGACTGTTTGTACAGTGGCGGCAGTTGCAACTGTTCGACCAAGTCTCCTAGCTCTTGGCGCAGATACTGTTCGTAGGTCTTCTTCTTAGCCATGAGAATATGTTTGCAAAGAATCGTCGTTTATCAATCGATGGAGCAATGAAGGCTTCGAGAGCGTTAAGTTCGATCGTTTCTCTTGTAACTCCATCCAGAACGTCACCGCATATTCTATTTCTGAGTACCCGTTCATCCCAGCAAGCGGTAAATGACACTGGCACCACCGTAGTAGCCATCGAAATCCGCATCGCTTTCCCAGGAGAAAGAAGCACTACCGGAAGAGTTGGAGAGGACTCGACTACAACCATCGGTTAGCCCGACCCCAATATGGGCTTCTCCGGCGGCAATCACTAAATCCCCCGCTTTAGCGGTTTCCTTTGTCACCTGTTGTCCCCGTCCCTGTTGCAGCGCGCTCAGCACTGAGGGAACGTAATTGGGATTATCCCCAATCGATTGAATGCCAGCGTTCTGCAAGACTTTGTTCATCATCCAACCACAGGCATTAACACCGCCATCGGGACCCTCAGCACTGGACGTACCCCGCAGTTGCTGGGCTGAGGCGAGGATGCGGGCATTGAGGTCGTTGGCAATAGCAGGTTGCTGCATGGGTTGCTGCATTGGCGGTTGCATCGCAGGGTGGCCGTAGGCTGGAGGTTGTGCCACCGGTTGCTGCATGGGTTGTTGCATCCCTGGATTCGGGTAGGCAGCCGGTTGTGCCACCGGTTGCTGTATCCCTGGGTGGCCGTAGGCAGCCGGTTGTGCCACTGCTTGCTGCATAGGGGGCTGCTGCATGGGGGGTTGCATCGCAGGATTCGGGTAGGCAGCCGGTTGTGCCACTGCTTGCTGCATAGGAGGCTGCTGCATGGGGGGTTGCATAGCAGGATTCGGGTAGGCAGCCGGTTGTGCCACTGCTTGCTGCATGGGGGGATTTCCATAAGCCGCCAGTTGTGCCACTGGCTGCTGCATGGGAGGCTGCTGCATGGGGGGATTTGGATAAGCTCCAGAGCCGTTCGGTTGCCCCATTCCCAGCTGTCCTCCCGGCGGAAGAGCATTCATGGGAGCCGCTCCGCCATTGAGCATTCTGCCGCCGCCGTTATTGGGAGCGTTCGAGTACCCGCGCGGGGGTAATTGAGGGGGGGGTTCGGGTCTAGCGAATAATTCTTTATCGGCAGCGACTTCTTCCGCGTTTGCCAGAATTTGTTTGAGTTGCTCGTTTTCTTTGGTCTGTTTTTGCTGCAAGGCTGAGATGTAGCTTTGCATGTTGTCTTCGAGCAGGTTTTCGATTCGACCGGCGAACAGGGTATAGACGTCTTTGTGGGTGGCATTATGCTTACTGCGACGCCTGGGTTTGAGGGTCTGCCACTCTTCCTCATCGAAGTCTGCCACTTTGCGGCGCCGCAACGGTACAGTATCGTCTTCGCTATCTTTATGTTGGTAGGGACCGCTCAGTTGCAGGTATTCCCAGCCTTCAGCTTTGAGGTCTTCGGCTAGTTGTCGGTACTCGCGCCAGCGTTCCCCAAATCGCAAGAATTCTTCTGCAGCGGCACTCACTGCGATAATCTGACTTAAGGCAAAGGGGGCGTAGGGAAACCACTTGCTCCATGTATCGTTCTTGTCCCCAAATTGGGAGTTGAGTCCCACCAAAGCCGGAAGCAATACCCCGCCAACGATTGTGGTGAGGCGCAAACGGTAGTACCAGCGGCGACATTGGTCGGCTTTTTTATCTGCCCAAATGACTTGATCGAGCCAGCGACTTTTGAGAGACTGTTTGCACAGATCTGGAAGATCCAGTCCGTCGAGCATACTTCCCATCTCTTGGCGCAGGAAGTCATGGTAGGAGGTCTTTTTTGCCATGGGGGGCTTCCATTCAAGCAGTATGTTGTAATAGACATGTCGATCGCCCGGTTGTGAGTCTGCTGAGTCGATCCCCTCGATCGAACTCGAACAGAAAACGCTCGCCCAAATCGATCGCGTTGGGGGACGAAGGGGGGTTGAACTGGTAGATAGCACCCGATCTTAAACAGGGGTCACTATTTCGGATTGTGCATGAGTTCATTCTAACGTTGACATAACGGTCGGGCATACTGTTGAAATCATCGATTCGTGTAATCGAACTCACTTCATTCCAGGACATCGCGCTCTAGAGACTTTTGCGAATTCTGCGTTACAAAAGTTAACTTCGGGAAAATGACTCGAATACACCCGTTCTAAGATGTAAAACTTGCATTTTGACGTCACATCTGAAAATGCGAAAGAACGGAAAGAGCGAACTGAGGGTTTGAAGTCTTGGAAGTCAAGAAATTGCGTTCTTTGAGTCTCGATCGAGATGAGTCAAATTTGTTGCTTTTGAAGCGCCAGATCGACCCAGAATTGAAACCCATTCAATCGAGCGATGTCATTCTCCGTCTTCATACTGAGAAACAGAAGGGTTAGCTATCTAAAATTAGCGTAGAATTACCGATACGATTTTTTGACAAAGGTAATATATTGATTAGAAAATATCCGGTTAATATCATCGATCGGCAATAGAATCAAATCCGATCTTCAAGTCATCTACCCAGTGTTAGTCAAATAGTTGTACGGCAATCGTAAACCCTACGATTGGTTTTGGCTAGCTCTACTTTCAGTTTCAACAATCCGGATTATCGAGATCGATACGAGTCTATAGCAGTTCTCAAGTCATTGAGGTGCGATCGTGAATCTCAACTCCCCCTTTTATTAAGGGGGATGCAACGGGGATATTCCGGACCTCATTCATTTAAGAAATGCTATAGAAGAGATAGGTGGAGATTTTTCAGTATCTGTAAGTTTATCTATATCGGATCGAGAATCTCTTGAGTCTCCTGTAAGAAAATACATGGAGTCTTAAATCTTTGCTGCTATGCGGTCTTATTCTCATCTAGTTTGATTACTCAGCTTGAATAAAAAATCAAATATGAATAAAATTCTTGATGCTTTTATATCTTACGGACGAGCAGATAGTAAAGCTTTTGCGACCAAACTTCAACGTTGCTTAGATGAAAAAGGGTTTCAAGTTTGGTTTGACTTCAACGATATTCCCTTGGGGGTCGATTTCCAAAATCAAATTGATGATGGCATCGAAAAAGCCAGTCACTTTCTCTATTTAATTTCCCCTCATTCCGTTAATTCTCCCTATTGCCTCAAAGAAGTTGAGTTAGCCCTGAAGCTCAACAAACGAATCATTCCCCTGCTCCACGTCGAGGAAATTAGCCAAGAAACCTGGCTGCAACGGAATCCCAATGGAACCCCCGAACAGTGGGCAGCATACAAAGAACAAGGACGGCATTCGAGCTTTCCGAATATGCATCCCGCCATTGGCAAAATTAATTGGGTTTATTTCCGAGAAGGCATCGATGATTTTGATAAGTCTTTATCGGATTTAATCGCGTTAATGCGCACTCATAGCGATTATGTCGAGAAGCATACCCAGTTTTTAACCAAAGCCTTAGAGTGGGAGCGGCATCAAAAACAAACCAATTATTTATTAACGGGAGAAGAAAAACAGCAGGCTCAAAATTGGCTCAAGATTCACTTTGAAAGCGAGCAACCTCCTTGCCTTCCCTCCGATCTCCATTGCGAATATATTACTGAGAGTATCAAGAATGGCAATAACTTGATGACTCAGGTCTTCCTTTCCTATCCCACCCAGGAAAAGGAAACCATGGAGAAAATTCGCCATAGCCTGATGCGATCGAGTATTACGGTTTGGACGAATACTACGGATATTCAAACCGGGGAGGATTTTGGAGCGGCGCTCGATCGAGGCATCGAACAAGCGGATAATTTAGTTTACTTACTTTCCCCCGACTCCCTCGAATCGATTTACTGTCAAAAAGAACTAGACTTAGCGGTATCCCTCAACAAACGGATTATTCCCATCTTGGTGCGAAAAACCGACCCAGAGCAAGTGCCGCTAGAGTTACGAGAGTTGCAGTATATCGACCTGACGGACAATGTCAAGGAAGAAGATTACTTGCTCGATGAAAGCCAACTATTAAAGATTTTAAATCGGGATGCGGCTTACTATAACGAGCATAAGGTATTGCTAACCAAAGCTCTGAAGTGGAAGCGGCAAAAGGAGAATCCCAGTATTTTGCTGCGAGGGTATAACTTGCGCAGTGCCGAAGCGTGGTTGAAGGTAGCCCAGAAGCGAACGCAGCATCCTCCGACGCCATTACAGGAAGAGTTTATCACCCAAAGTTTGCGGCAACCCCCCCTCGAATCCCTCGATGTTTTTATTTCCTATTCCCGCGCGGATTCGGACTTTGCTCGGGAGCTAAACGATCGCTTGCAGATGCAGGGAAAAAACACTTGGTTCGACCAGGAAAGTATTGCCTCGGGAAGTGATTTTCAGCAGGAGATTTATCGGGGAATTAAAGCCTGCGACAACTTTCTGTTCCTGCTTTCACCGAAATCGATAAATTCACCTTACTGTGCGGATGAAGTGGAGTATGCCGCGTCGTTGAACAAGCGGTTCGTGACGGTGCTGTATCGGCAGGTGAATCCGGCCGATTTACATCCAGAACTGGCAAAGGTGCAGTGGATTGATTTTCATCACAATGATGGGGATTTTAATGCCAGTTTCAATCCGTTGGTGAGAACCCTCGATACCGATCGAGAACACGTTCACAGTCATACGAAATGGTTGCAGAGGGCGCTCGAGTGGGAACAGAAGGATAAAAATCATGACTTGCTGTTGCGCGGCAGTGAGTTTGCCGTGGCTCAAAATTGGTTAGCCGAAACAGAGCAGCAACAGAAAAAACCGGCAGCAGCTGCACTGCAGAAGGAATTTATCGAAGCCAGTCAAAACGCGATCGCAGCAGCAGAAGAGGAAGAAACGCGCCGCCAAGCCGAAATGCTGCGTTTACAGGAAGAACGGACCCAAGAAGCGGTCGCCAGGCTGGCAGAACAGGAAAAAAGTGCCAAACGCCAAAAGTTCTTTCTGGCAACGGTGAGTGTGGCTTTAGTGGCGGCTGTTGGGGTCAGCGTCGTAGCAGTGGTTCAGTGGCGGAAAGCCGAATATCACCGGCAGCGAGCCACAAAAGTCACGGAAGGTCAAATCGATGCTTTAAGTCGATTTTCCGGGCTGCTAAATCACTCAGAGCGGAGGTTTGATGCTCTACTCGAAGGAATCCGAGCGGGAGTGCTTCTGAACACCTTGTCTGAAGATAAACCGGAATTCCAAGAGCCAATTGCAACCGCTTTGCAAGTGGCAGTGTACGCAGAAGGATTTAAAGAGGGCAATCGGCTTATTCGCCATCAAGATCGGGTGATCGGCGTCGCCTTTAGCCCCGATAGCGAGACCCTTGCCACTGCCAGCGAGGACAACACGGTGAAACTTTGGAACCGGCAAGGAGAGTTGCTTGACTCCCTCGAAGGTCATCAAAATGTTGTCAATAGCGTCGCCTTTAGCCCCGATGGCGAGACCCTCGCCACTGCCAGTGATGACAACACGGTGAAACTTTGGAACCGGCAAGGAGAGTTGCTTCAAATCCTCGAAGGTCATCAAGATCGGGTTGCCAGCGCGATCTTTAGCCCCGACGGCGAGACCCTCGCTACCGCCAGTGCTGACAACACGGTGAAACTTTGGAACCGGCAAGGAGAGTTACTCCAAACCCTCGAAGGTCATCAAGATCGGGTTGCCAGCGTCGCCTTTAGCCCCGACGGTCAGACCCTCGTTACCAGCAGTGCCGACAAAACCGCCAAATTTTGGAACCGGGAGGGAGAGTTACTTCAAACCCTCGAAGGTCATCGAGATAAGGTCAACAGTGTTGCCTTTAGCCCCGACGGCGAGACCCTCGCCACCGGTAGTTGGGACAACACGATTAAACTTTGGAGCCGGCAAGGAAAGTTACTTCAAACCCTCGAAGGTCATCAAGGTCGGGTTTACAGCGTCGCCTTTAGCCCCGACGGCGAGACCCTCGCTACCGCCAGTGTCGATACAACCGCCAAACTTTGGAACCGACAAGGAGAGTTACTCCAAACCCTTGAAGGTCATCGAGATCGGGTTGCCAGTGTCGCCTTTAGCCCCGACGGTCAAACCCTCGCCACCGGCAGTGCCGACACAACCGCTCAACTTTGGAACCGGGAGGAAGAGTTACTTCAAACCCTCGAAGGTCATCGAGAGGGGGTCAACAGCGCCATCTTTAGCCCCGATGGTGAGATCCTCGCTACCGCTAGTGATGACAAAACCGCCAAACTTTGGAACCGGCAAGGAGAGTTACTCCAAACCCTCGAAGGTCATCGAGAGGGGGTCAACAGCGCCATCTTTAGCCCCGACGGTCAAACCCTCGCCACCGCTAGTGATGACAAAACTGTCAAACTTTGGAACCGGCAAGG
>NZ_JBRJXU010000137.1:0-46682 GCF_057467645.1 Zarconia sp. | reverse complement strand
CGCGCCGACGCGGGGTCCGACCTCTTGCGAAGGGGCTGTCTCCTGGGGTGTCCCCAGGAGTTTATACGCCCCGTCCGACGCGGGGTCCGACCGCTCCCGAAGCCCCTCACGTCCCCGAGAGCAAGCGAAGCTCACTCAAACCGGAATTGTAAGTGTTTAACCGAACTTGATATCAATCAGCCCGTCTGTCAACCCGATCGTTCGCGCGAAGCGTCATTTATGAATTGGCTTGAAAGCGGCAGGAAATACTCGGAGGAACTCCCAATTTAATATCAATGACCAAATCTTTAAGAATCGAGATATAAGCGCCTTCAAGACGCGCGTGAATTCCTTTGGCCATCAAAACTGTTTTCAAGATAGCGACCAAAAGTTTATTGCTTTCATGCTCCGAAATTAAACGTTCGACGGCTTCATTTTGAATATCTTCGATCGAACCCACGAGAGTCGTACTAATGGTAGGAAGTAGACCCGCTTCGATATTGAAACTACCAATACTTAATCCAAGTTCTTCAGCAAAGGGCAGCATTTCGTTGAACTCGTCAATTAATCGATCGAGTGTTTCTTGACCGGAAGCGACAACTTCTTCTGCTTTTTGCTTAGCTTGGTCGGATATCTTTTTAAAAACCATAAAGTTCGAACTGTGATGTTATTGTAAATAACGAAATGTATAAATTATTTGAATAATTTAGATTTCGATTGGGCTAATTCTACCAAAGATCGCGAATAGGTGTAACTTAGCGTATTTTTTTAGCATTTTCCTTCATTTCTCAACGGTTCCATGCGGTTGATAGCTCTCCATCACCCGTCCGGCCCCTCGCAGTTCCCGGTAGTAGGTCTGACTCACCTTGCCACCCGCCTCCGATAGCACGTCAATTCCCATGCCGTTGCGTCCCTTTTCTACCCCAGAACTGTGAATGTATCGCCCCTCCCCCAGATACAATCCCACATGGGTGGCTTTTTCTGGCGTTCCGAAAAAAACCAAATCTCCCAATTGCAATGCCTCCAACTCAACCGGCTGAGTAAACGCTTCTTGCTCGTAGGCATCCCGAGGTAACCGCACCCCCACCGAGGCAAATGCCGCTTGCATCAATCCCGAACAATCGTAATTCGGCCCCACCGTTCCGCCCCAGAGGTAGCATTCGTGTTTTTCCATGGCACGGTGGGTAAATGCGATCGCATCGGGAATTTTGGCTTGAATTTCCGCATCCGAAAGGATGGGGGCAACGTACGGGGTTGCAGCGGGTTGCAAATTTTGGGCGTCCTCAACCCTCAGCCAGCCGGGATAGTCATCTTCGCACAGTCGAACTCGAATGGCTCGGTTGCCCTCATCGTGCAGGGGAAGTGCGAGAATGGTTAGATGTCGGTTCGCGGCGGCTTGGGTTGCCAAGCGATCGCACTTTGGAGAATCGTATAAATCCAAGTCCGTTAAACACTGATATTCGATCGCCGGTTGAAGTTCGGATAGAGAAACCATACAGTGGGCTAAGTGCTAATTTTCGTTCGAGAAAGATGACTTTTTTTCGCAAAGACGAGGAACTGACCCAATTGGGCGATCGCATTTTAGAAGCCACCTGGGCCGAATTTCCCCAACTCGCTCAAAATCAACTGGCACTGACCTGGGTGGTCTACGAACCCCCTGTTTTTGTCAATACCGGTGGGGCGATGAGTGCCGAGGAATTTTGGAAGCACAAACCCCGAGGCTTTCAGTACCGGGGAGTCGAGCGAATTTACCCCGCCAGCATCGTCAAATTATTTTACCTGGTGGCGGTACACGAATGGCTCGAGCGGGAGATGATGTCTTCTTCCCCAGAGTTGGAACGGGCCCTTCGGGATGCGATCGTCGATTCGAGTAACGATGCGACCGGATACATTATCGACGTTCTCAGTGGCACCACCAGCGGTCCGGAATTACCTGCGGGTCCTTTCGAGACTTGGAAATCTCAGCGTAACATCGTTAACCGTTACTTCCAGTCTTTAGGTTGGCCGGAGTTGGAAACCATTAACGTCAATCAAAAAACCTGGTGCGACGGCCCATACGGTCGAGAGCGGGCATTTCTGGGGATGATGATGGAAAACCGGAATATGCTGACCACCAACGCCACGGCAAGGCTGGTGCATAGTATCGTTGGTGGGGTGGCGGTATCGTCGGCGCGATCGCAGGAGATGATGGCACTAACCCAACGCAGCCTCGACCCGGCAGAACTGGCTGCCGACCCGGAAAATCAGGTGATAGGCTTCCTGGGGGATGGCTTACCCCAGGCGACTCAAGTGTGGTCGAAAGCGGGACTCACCAGCCAAGTGCGCCACGATGCGGCGTATATCGAGTTTGGCGATCGCCTCCCCTACTTATTGGTGGTGTTTTCCGAAGGAAAGGCTCAGGGGAAAAACGAGCAATTGCTGCCCTTCGTCTCCGCACAAGTTGCTGAAGCGGTTTTGCAACTGGGAGGCTAAAGTCTGCGATCGAGCCGAAAATTCACCCGAAATTTGCCCGATTTATTGAGAATGGCTGCAATAAATTAACGATTTTACTTCGTTTCCGCCCTATGGTAGGGTATGAGCAGGGGGAAAATATATCAAATTAACGTACGTTAACCATAATTTCCAGAGAAGACATCTTCGGGTGAAGGGGGGGAATCAACGGACAATTGAGAATGGGTAAATTGCGACGCTATGCCCCCTCTCCCCATCACCGCGTCCCCACACCCTAAACCTTAAGACTCCTCCGACCACGCCTGAGTTTCCAGCGCAATCTGAACCTGTTGTCCCAAAGATTGGGCCGCATCGCGCACATCTTCAATTTCCCCCAAGGGATCGATGGGAATCGACATCGAGACGGCGACCCAAGGCATTCGCCGACCGGACAGTTGAGCGCGACGATCGATCCAAAACCAACGATTGAGGCTGGGATGTCCGCCGCCGGGCCATGCATACCATTGAACGATCGCGTAGGTCTGTCGCCGGTTCCACCCTCGGAAGAATCGAGCTTCCACGTTAGCCGGAGAACCATTACCGACATCGGAGATACTAAACTTCAGCTTTTGGTAAGAATCGGTTTTCCATCCCAACACCCCATTCGCTAAATCCAGATCCGTCCATTCCATCTGAGGTTGAGAGGAGGTTCCGGTTTTGCGAGTTTGGGGGTGCAAGAATAAAACCGCACCAGTGGGACTGTCATCGGTATGAACATCGGCATTACCATCGGATTTAATTTCCTGTCGCAGCCATTTCCCAGGACCGATCTCCAATTCTTGTTCGGCAACCGTCTGCCAATCGGTCAGCACAACCCCGGTTTTCGCGAGTTCTCGCAGGGGTTTGATATTAGCTAACTCGGGGGCTTCCGTCCAAGTCCAGCGACCTTGCAAATAGTTCGGTAAAGTACCGACGACCAGTAGAACCAATAAAAAGAGGGGAACCACCCATTTCGAGATGGGATACCGATGCCAGAATTTGGGTACGTTCGTAGCAGAACCCACGCGATCGTTCTCGGTTGGGGAACATTTATCTTGATTTCCCGAGAGTCTCATCCTCTCATCTCCTGTTGTTTTGGTGTTCGATTCTGCCAAGGGTAGGGACAATGGACAATTAACAGCGAAATCCAGATGAATGGTTCTTTTCTACTTCTCTCCATCTCCCTTGTCTTTAATTCTGATGTAAGCATTCAGCACTTAGCTATCAGCTATCAGCTATCAGCTTTGGAAGAGAACGCGCCCTCGCATGGGTTGAATTAGAGTTCTCGAGATCGGAGCGGAATTAGGATTGAGTGGTAGCTGAACCCATTGAAATCCCAGAAGTGGGGGGGAACAAGCTGACGGCTGACGGCGGATGGCTGATAGCTGAATGCTTTAATTCTGACTTCCGAATTCCGAATTTCGAATTCTCAACTTGCTTCCGTCTCGGGAAACAGCAAACTTGCCACTTTTTCAACGAGGGTCAGGGTGGGAATGAGTAATACGAGCATGATGGCCGAAATCGCATCGCCCCCCCAACTATCGTGCATCCAGTGAAAAAGGTCGTCTCGACCCGCGCCGTAAAAGAAGGTCAAAATCGTGTTGCGAACCACATTCGTGGCAACGCTAATGGCGATCGCGCAACTCAAAAACATGATGCTGGTACCGCGAGAGGAGATAACGCCCGTCCAGTACAGCAACATCAGGGCCACGTAAATCGTGGTAAACAGCATTTTAATCCCCGCACAGTGGGGGGCAACTTCCACCATGCGGCCGCCAACCAATAAATAGATATCGGCGACGGTGACATCCATACCGAACACGGTGAGAATAAAGCCAGCCGTTCCAGCGATCGCGCTTTGCAGCCACATGGTGTAGGGGGCGATGAGGTAGGGTAAATCGTTGGGAGTCGCCAGTAGAACCAAAAGTAAGGGAAACCAGAACAGTCGCAACCCCTCAAGACCTTTGAACCAGAGGCAAATTCCCACGAGCATCACGGGAAGGGATAAGTTGACCAAATCCCACAAACCGCTCAGATAAAAAACCCCGGCCAAACCGATGAACACTGCGCCGATGGGGTTAGCGCGATCGCTGAGGTTTTGCCACCGATGGCGATCGCCCCATACGATATAAGCCGCGAAGGGAATGCCAATCAGACCGTGACTGAAATATTCGTGCTCGATGCTGATACTTTTGTTGAGCCACCCATCCACCCAATGAAACATCAGCGGGCCGTACATGATTCCTAACAAAGCGGCGATGGCGAGTTCTGGCAGGTATCGATCGAGAAGAGCTGGAAATTTTTGGCGAGCGTCCATGGCAATGAGTCGTTGAGCGATCGAGTTTGTGGGTCGATCTGTGGATGTTCCTCCGTCACTGGCGATCGAGTTTTTGGGTTGGAAGTGCCAGTGGGATGGGGGGTATCGATCCCAGAGATCGAGATACATCGAATTTCTCTCCCATCCTATCCCCCAATTCCCGAAATCGGGGGAACTCAGGCCGCCGACAACTGGGAAGTCGCCGCAGAAGCGATCGCATCGACGACTTGATGAATTTGGGTCGCACTCAAGCCTGGGAACATCGGCAGCGACAGAATTTGCTCGCAAAGGGCTTCGGAGTGGGGGAAGTCACCGGCTTGGTAGCCTAGATATTGATATGCCGGTTGCAGGTGGCAGGGTACGGGATAGTGAACCCCCGTTTGAATGCCGCGATTGTGGAGTTCGTCGGCCATTCGATTTCGATCGAGGGAAATCGCGGGATTAATTCGCACCACGTAGAGGTGGTAGACGTGACCGGTATCGCTTTGGTTTTGAATCGGCACGATGCCCTGAGACTGTAGTGAAGCCAGGTGCGCGTCGTACTGTTGGGCCGCCCAATTGCGCTGGTGGTTCCAGGTACTCAGATGGGGCAGCTTGACGTTGAGAATCGCGGCTTGTAGGGTGTCGAGGCGGCTGTTGGTGCCGCGATCTCGATGGATGTATTTCTGCGGTGCACCGTAGTTGCGCAGGGATCTCAGTTTCTCGGCGACAGCATCGTTTTGGGTGACCACCATGCCACCATTGCCAGCCGCACCCAGGTTTTTGCTCGGATAGAAGCTAAATGCGGCTGCCATTCCCACGGAACCGGCAGTATAGCCGTCTCGGTGTGCCAGGTGAGCTTGGGCGGCATCTTCAAAGATAATCAGATCGTGGGTGCTGGCAAAATCGAGCAGTTGCCGGGGAGAGACCATCTGACCGTACAAATGTACCGGAACGATGGCTTTGGTACGTGGCGTAATTGCTTTTTCGGCGGCATTCAAATCGATGAGAGCCGTTTGGGGATCGCAATCGACGAGCACCGGGGTAGCACCGGCATGGAGAATTCCGATCAGGGTGGCAACAAAGGTATTTGCCGGTAAAATCACCTCATCTCCCGCACCGACTCCGCAAGCTTGCAGTCCGAGAGCGATGGCGTCGGTTCCGCAAGCAACACCAATACCATGAGGCACGCCGCAAGCAGAGGCAAAGGCCGACTCAAATTCGCTCACCGCTCGACCCAAGATATAGTCTCCTTGCTGCAACACAGTCTGAACGGCTTGTTCGAGCTGAGCTTGAATGGGTCGATGCATCAAGCTGAGATTGACGAAGGGGACGGGAGAAGGAGTCCGGTGCATGAGGGTAATACAGAATTGAATGGTAGTCTTCTCTTTCGACTGTAGCTGAAACAATTTGCCGGTGAGTTCAGCAAAATTACGTATTTCTAACAATGAACGATCGAGATTCCTGAGAGTTCCGCTTAACCCGCTTCCAATCTTTTCTCTCTATAGTCTAGATTTCCTTTGTTTGGCACTGGAATGGTGCGAGCGGTACGCTATTTATTATTTTTGAAGGAAATCTTAAAATATTCCGAATATATTTAGATTTGATGTTTGACACACGTATAACAAACAAACGGATTCGATGATTCTATTCAAATCAGTCTTAATTGCAGATCGTGCCACTGAATCGTGCCGATTCCTCGATATGGGAAAGGGTAAGACTCGATGTCAAACTTGGCACAATGTTGCACGTGGGATTAATGGTGATTTAAAAGTAATTCAAAAATAATGTAAGAGATGACATCGATCGAGCAAATTTTGCGCCAAGCAATTAATCCTTTTGATTCGGTAAATTTTAGACCGGGAAACTTTTGGCAAGAATCCCAAGATAGCCAAACAACCGTCAATTCAATCCATCAAGAGGAAATCGGGCAAATGACCGAAATGCTCGATCTCGTCAATAGCGATCGGCGAACCCGCACAATTCTCTTATGTGGAGATTCTGGTGCGGGAAAAAGTCATTTGCTCGATCGCTTCAAGCAAACGTTAAATCAAAGAGCCTTTTTTGCCTATATCGGTCCGTGGGTCGATCGCGATTTTTTGTGGCGGCATATCCTCAGAAATACGGTTGATAGCTTGCTCGAAGTTCCTCGAGATCGACAAGAATCTCAACTTTTAATTTGGCTGAAGAGTTTATCAATTTTTGAAGAACGCAGTCTTATCGATCGATGGCTCGGAGATCGAAAAGCATTTATTCGTAAACTGCGAGGACTTCATCCTTCCGATCTCTACAATGCCAATGAATTTTTAAGTGTTTTATACGATTTACTCGATCCAGAAAAGTTTTTAATTGCCTCGGATTGGTTGAGGGGAGAAAACTTAGATGACGAAGATTTAAACCGGCTACGGGTTCGATATCCTATTGAAACGGAAGATGCCGCTCACAAAATTTTAGCGAACTTTGGGAGACTGTCTGTCGGCACATTTCCGATCGTTCTATGTTTTGATAATTTAGACTGCATTGCCGGCACCACAGATGGTGAAGTGAACTTACAATACTTACTCAACTTTAATTCTACCATTCATAACGAAAAATTTAAAAACTTTTTGATTGTTGTTAGTCTAATTACTCACACGGCACGTCGATACGTGAATCGGATGCAACCCTCGGATTTGGTGAGAATCGATCGACAAATTCTGCTCAAACCGATCACCCTATCTCAAGCAACATCCCTATATCGAACTCGGCTTTTTGCGCTTCACAAACAAGCAAATCCCAAACCGATTTCGCCAATTTTTCCCTTAGAATATGAGATTTTAGATAAACACTTTCCGGGAGGTAAAACAAATCCTCGTAATGCTCTGGAAATCGCGAGAAAGCTCGTTCTTGAATATAAAGCCGGTAGCGGAGTTGATATGGAAGACTCGATCGCTGCGTTCCAGCTTTTGTGGTTCGAGGCTTTACGCAGAACTCAAAAACAGATCGCGAGAATTCGTCAATTTTCCTCTTTAGAACTCGTGCAAATGTTAAAACGAGCGTTAGCCGCATTAAATACCGATCGGCTCACGCAAAAAAGTTTATTTCCCCATCGCTATTCATCCTTTACACTCAGTTATTATCGCGGCGATCGAAAAATCGGTTTAATTTGGAGTGAAGATCCGAACTTAACGCATTTTTTCTATGTTATGAAAGCCTGCCAAGAAATTCTCGATCGAGACTTATGCGATTCGATTATCTTGATTCGGTCTCAAGGATGGGGAAAACTGCAAAATAAAGGATATCAAATTCACAAAAAAATATTTACTCAAGAGAATCACATTCACCTTATTCCCAATATAGAGTCTGTCTGCTATTTAGCCACGTATCAAAACTTGTTCTATGCGGCGGCTTCTGGGGAGTTAACTTTGGGTTCCCAAACGATTGATATTCAAGCATTAAAACATTTAAGTCGAGAATCGAAGGTTTGGCATCATCTTCCATTACTCAAAGATTTAGGAATCGTCTCCGATCGAGATGTCTCTTCATCTTCAAGTCAAATTAGTACTGCACGAGAATTTATAATCCAACTGATTAAAACACAGCAGTTGATTGGCAGAAGCGCGTTAATTGAAAATACGATGGCGCGGTTTCTCGATCTCGATCGTGTGGAAATTGAGGAATTGCTCGAGCGAATCGTCCAGGAAAAACAAATTAAAGTCCTCGATCCCGAGGCAATGCCAAGGGAACAATTAATTTGTATAATATCTGATTAAGGTATATTTACCAAAAAATATTTTTTTTCCTACGTAATCACTCTTAGATATTACTTTATTTTTGCTTGAGTTAATTCTCGAGCGCGCTATGGACAATTATCTGATGGAAACAAAAGAAGTTAAATTTATCTTGAAATTGTTAGGTTTTGAAAACTATCGAGCCTCCATTACAAATCCGAAAATCAAACCGAATTCTAAAACCTCAGCCGCCGAGTGTAAAAAAATTTGTCGGGAACTGTACAATCGCGGTTGGGTAGAACGTTCTGAGGAGATTACAAAATTTAAAATTGCCCTTGCCGGAGAATCTTTGCTGAAAGTCGATCCCAGTAATTTACCGATTACGCCAATTGAATTAGAAGTCCTAAAAGCCAGTACCAAGGGAACGATTGCACCGGGAAAAATAAAAAAGGTTCCAGCGAACGAACGACAAGAAACCATTCATGATTTAATCGATCGCGGATTCCTCAAAGCCGTAGAAACAAAAATTAAAGAAGTCTGGCTAAGCGAACGAGGAAAAATCTATTTACGCGATGAGTTTAATCCCAGCGGTCATTCTTCGAGTTATAGCGGACAAATGCTCGATAACTACATTCGTTTTTTACGGAAATCTCTGCGGCAATCGCTGGGAAATGAAACTGGAATGCTGCAGACGAACTTGCTATCCAATATATCGAGCGTGCAATCTCCACAAACGACGAATCAGACGACGACTCAGACGACGCATCAAGTCGGAGATGAGGACATTTTAGAGACGATTCGGGATTTAGATCGACAACTGGGGACGGATAACTATTTGCCGATTTTTCACCTACGCCAGAAATTAGCAATGCTCTCTCGGGATGAGTTGGATAAGACGCTATATCGCTTGCAGCGAGACGATCGGATCGAGATGAGTTCCCTCACCGATACTAGTCCTTATACCAGCACGCAAATTGAGGCGGGAATTCCTCAAAACATGGGAGGACCGCTATTTTTTCTGACAATTTCCGATCTCTCGGAATCTGAATTTTCCGCTATTTAATCCCAGACTCTTATCTTTTAAGTATTTTGCAGGATCGGCATGGCATCCATCGACCAAATTATTCAACAAGCTGTTAATCCATTTGATGCAGTCTCTTCAAGACATGGAAATTTCTGGACCGATCGTCAAGATCCAACATTAACGGTTAACTCCATTCATCAAGATGCGATCGATAAAATTGAATTATTTCTCGATCTTGTTGCTCGAGATCATCAAACTCGAACGTTGCTTCTCTATGGCGATTCGGGTTCTGGCAAAAGCTATCTATTAGGAAGACTAAAACAACAGCTCAACCCGAAAGCTTTTTTTGTATATATCGGTCACTGTAGCGATAGTAAGTATATATTACGTCATGTTTTGCGGCAAACGGTGGATAGTTTAGTTCGAGTCCCCGATGGCAAACGACGCTCGCAACTCCTACTGTGGCTTCAAGGTTTGTCGGCATTAAAAAGCCGCAGCATGATGAAAAAGTTATTGGGAGAGCGAACTCTCTTTATCCGTAATTTTAGTAGTACCTATCCAGTCGGCATTTACAATCCTCATGAGTTTTTTGGAGTTTTATATAATTTAACCAAACCCGACCTTTATCACCTTGCCTGTCAGTGGCTCAAAGGTGACGATCTCGATGAGGAAAGTTTAAAAGCCTTGCGGGTTAGAAAATCTATTGATTCTGAATATGCCGCGCAAAAAATTCTCGAAAATTTCGGTCGAATCGCCGATAAAAATCGTCCGATTGTCCTCTGTTTTGACCAACTCGACCATATTAATCTTCCGTCGGTCTTTAGTGTCAATACGAACTTTCATAACGAAAATCTGAAAAATTTTCTCGTTATTATTAGTTTAGTCACCGATATCGCCAGACAAAATTCCGATCGAATTACTCAATCAGATAAAGCTCGGATTAACGCTCGCGTCACTTTAAAATCGATTAATCTCGACCTGGCTGAAGAACTTTGGCGAATCCGGTTGCACCCCCTACACATTCAAGCTAATCCCAAACCGGAATTACCAATTTATCCGTTAAGCCGCCAACAGCTCGAAACTGAGTTTCCCGGAGGTAAGACAAATATTAGAAATGCGATCGCTCTGGGTAAAAAGTTAATCGATCGATATATGCGAGGAGATAATATCAAACCCCAAAATCCTTTAAATGAATTTAAAATAGTTTGGAACGTAGAATTTCAAAAACAAAGAGAATCTCTACGATCGATTTATGATTTTTCTTCTTTTGAGCTAGTGGAGATGCTCGAACAAATCCTTAAAGTATTACAAGTCGAAAATCTCAAAAATAGTATTTTAGTAAATCATAAGCAAACTCGATACTCTTTTCAGTATCAACAACGTGACACGAAAGATAAAATTGGTGTGATTTGGTCTGAAAATGCTAATTTAACCCAGTTTTGCTCTTTGATGAAAGCTTGCCAAAAAGAAATCGATAAAAATTATTTCGAACAATTTTATTTAATTCGTGCAGCTCAAGTTGGTAAATCATCCAATAAAGGTTATCAAATCTACCAATCTCTTTTTAGTACTGCTAATCGTATTCATATTCGACCTCATCTAAAGTCTCTATATTACTTAGCAACTTATACGAACTTACTGAATGCATCGCGAGTGGGTGAACTGCAAGTTGGCGATCGATTTCCGAATGTCGAGCAATTACAGAATTTCGTTCGCCAATCTAAGGTTTTACAATCCTGTTCGCTTCTGCAAGAATTGAATTTATTTACAGCTAATCCGAAAAAGACTGAAGCAAGTGAGAGCGTAGATCGAAATCTTAAATCAACAACAGAACATAATCTTGAAAAATCTATGTTACGGTTGCTCAAAATCCAAAATTTTTTATCTGTTCAAACGTTAATTGAGAAAACTCGCGAACAAACAATTGCGGACTCTATTTCTGACGATTATATGGTTAAAACACTACAGAAAATTGCTCTAAAAAATCCGATACAAATTACTGGTCATCAGTCACAACCTGAATCGTGGTTTGTATACTGGATACCTTAAATTAGACTAAAGCATGAATAGTTTTAGGAGTATATTTTCTTGTATTTAACCCAAGCCACCGAAATTAAAGGTGCGATCGACACTCTTGCTTTAGAAACCATATTATGGGTTGATACGGAAACCGCAGACTGGAAAACCAAATATCCGAAAATTTCCCTGATTCAAGTCCTTATTAACCCCGACGATCGCACTGGAGAATCCGCTTATATTTTAGATGTTCTCGATCGACCTCAGCTCGTTGCATATTTTCTTCAAAAAATTATTTCAAATCCCAAAATAGAAAAGGTTTTTCATCATGCCAGTTACGATTTAAAATTTTTGGGTAAGAAACAGGCAAAAAATATCACCTGTACCTATCAGTTAGCCCGAAAAATATCGAAGAAACGCCTGGGAACGTCGAACCTAAAACTGAAAACCCTCGCTGTCGAACTCTGCGGGTTTACCCAGATCGATTGCGAACCCCAAAGTAGTGACTGGCGACGACGACCCTTGAGCGAAAAACAGCTACACTATGCAAAACTCGATACCGTTTATTTAGCTCACGTTCATCGCCAGCTACTCGAATTTATTGCGCCAAAGTATACCCAAACTGAGGAGGAAATATTTGTGCCAACTGCAAAATTAAATGACCCTTCTTTTAGCGTTACTAACGTGCGAGTAGCCTTTGAATGTCCTCGCTTATTTTACTTAGAGCGGCGCTTTGGTGGCAAGACAGTATTTCTCCCCAAAACTCAGTATGCTGCCATCGGCAATCCCTTCCATCAACTGGCGCAAAAATTTGTCGAACTCGCGATCGCAGATACTCGATTTCGATCTCTGCTAACTCCGGCAGCCGAACAGCTTCAAGCCGAAGAGGTGGCGCAGGAAATGCAGCAACTATTCTACACGATCGAATTTTATCCCTACCTCCAATCTGTTGTCGGAGAGAAACCCCATTTAGCGCCAACCCTCTATCAAATATGGCAGGGAGTTTGCGGCTTAATTCGCCATTACGCGCAGTTGTTAGTGGCAAACCGATATCACTGCCATGCCGATACAATTCTCCCGCAAACATTTGTCGATCGAGAACTTAGAGTACAGGCACAATTTAAGTTACCCGACGGTACGACACAACTCGTGCGGGGTCAATTTGATAGCCTCGTTTATGACGTTGCCAACCGTCGTTTGTGCGCGGTGGAATACAAAACGTACCAAGCTGCCGATTTATCCGCGCAGGTGGCACAGGTGGCGCTGTATGCTTATATGTTGCAGCAACAGAAACGCAAACCGGTGGATGCGGCCGTGTACTGCGTACTGCCGGAGTTTCGAGCATATCAGTTTCCCTGGGAAGAACTCGATCGCACCGTCCACCAACTGATTCCCCACAAACTCGCGCAGATGCGGCAATGGCTGGCGTGGGAACCGCCGCAACCCAATCCGCCACCGCCAACCTCTCAGTCGAAACTGTGCGAGATTTGTCCCCAGCAGCAGAAATGTCAGGGTTATTTTCCCCCAGTCGAAACCCCAGTTGAAACCCCAGCCAAATCCGCTTCGTCTCCCACCAGAAAAAATCGGAAAACTCCATCCAAATCGAATCCACCTTCCCACATCCCCGCGTCCCCGCCTCCCCGCATCTCCCCCTCTCGAGAGTCTCCCACCAGAAAAAATCGGAAAACTCCATCCAAACCGAATCCCCCTTCCCCCGTCTCCCCCTCTCTAAAGTCTCCCTCCCAAAAAAATCAAAAAACTTCATCCCCCATCCCCGCGTCACCGCGTCCCCGCGTCACCGCGTCTTCCCCCCCCACCCCAGAAGTAGATGCCATTACCGAACAACTAGTAACCGTTCTCCAAGCATTTGGCGTCGATGTCGATTATCAAGGCGCAGCAGTCGGGCCGGCATTCGTGCGAGTGAAGCTCAAACCCAAGCTGGGGGTGAAGGTTTCCTCGATTTTGACTCGCAAGGAAGATTTGCAAGTGCAGTTGGGAATTCCGGCACTGCCGCTCATTGCGCCGCAAGCGGGATACGTCAGCGTCGATTTACCCAGAAGCGATCGCCAAATCGCCTATTTCGAGCAGTACGTCCAACCCACCTCAACTCCCGCAACTGCACCGGTTCGGATTGCCATCGGCGTGAATTTGGACGGCAAACTCGTCGAAGCGGATTTATCCGATCCCAATACCTGCCATTTTTTGGTGGGGGGAACGACTGGAAGCGGCAAAAGTGAGTTTTTGCGCGCGCTCCTTCTGAGCTTGTTGCAGCGTCGTTCTCCCCCACAACTCAAAATTGCCCTCGTCGATCCCAAACGGGTGACGTTCCCGGAATTTGAGGGGATGCCGTGGCTGCTGTCGCCGGTGGTGAAAGATTGCGATCGTGCCGTGGAATTGATGGAAGAATTAGTCGAAGAAATGGAACGGCGATATCGGCTGTTTGAAGCCTGCGGCTGCAACGATTTATCCAGCTACAACCAAAAACGGATCGATCGAGATAAACCCCCAGAACCGGCAATTATCTGTATTTTCGACGAATATGCCGATTTCATGACCGATAAAGAGATTAAAAACCCCCTCGAAGGGAGTATCAAACGATTGGGGGCCATGGCGCGGGCCGCTGGAATTCACTTGATTATCGCCACTCAGCGTCCGGAAGCCAAAGTGGTGACCCCCATTATTCGATCGAACTTACCGGGACGGATCGCACTGCGGACGGCTAGCGAGGCGGATTCGGCGATCGTGTTGGGGGGGTCTCGCAAGGAAGCAGCATACCTGCTGGGGAAAGGGGATTTATTGTACCAAGCGGGAGCCAGTTTACATCGCTTGCAAAGTTTGTTTGCCAATGCGATCGATTTGGTTCGGTAACGCCATTGCCGTTCCGTTACCCCCGAGAGTTACCCTATTCGAGTATCCTAAGGAGTCTGAATATTGCAGTAACGTTTGTTCCCGAACGCATCGAAAAAAAATGATAACCTGAAAAGCAAGACTTCAGTGGTTAAAATTTAGGTCAAAACACGCTCGATATCCGATAATCCCCCTTCTAAAAGGGAAAATTCCCCAATCGATCGACCCAAGCTTTCTCAAGCTTCCCCTTCTTTCGGGACGAGAGAAATCTCAGGGAGATGGAAACGAGATTCTAAACAGAATTCTTGCCAGCACGGGCGGGGAATTTATTCAATAGTTACGATCGAGCGTGTTTTGACCTTCTGTTGGTAGAGTTTCAGGGTTAATGTTTGATTTGGGTGCAGTTCGGTACATACATCTATTCATAAAACGACTTTAAATAAAAACTGTCACGGGATTGAAATCTCAAAAATCGAAAAGAATCGATGGTGATTTTCTCGATCCAAAACAGTTCGGTATTAGGGGGTACGAACTTGAACATTGCGTGCATTACCGAGATTGACTATGAACATCCACCAATTTTTTACCCTGTCTCTAGGGTGTTGGCGATCGCAGCGTAGCGGTCACGATCCGATATCGAGAAAATTTGACGAAATGTGCTCTACCGTGAGTACGACCTTGTTGGATGTAGAGGACCAAGAGGCGATCGATTTATGCAGGCAATATGGTGTCGATCCCAGGGATACGATCTCCCCGTTCTGCGTTCATTGGCATAATGAATCGCGGGGAACGATCTCCGAAAATCGATCGGGTCGCTATATCGTCGTCCCCATCCCGGATCTCTATAATACGAACGAAGGTTACTTGTTGAGATCGCCGGGGTTTCCCGAAACCCTTGCCTCCGAGAGTCGTTACGAACTCAATGAAGACGGCACTTTCGTCGAGACCATTCACTATCGCTATGCTAGCGGAGAGAAACGGATTTGGTTTGCCACGCCGAACTTACGGCTGCAAGTCTCGATTTTGCGCGCCAGCGATGGTAACGGTTTGGCCGTTCCGTCTTTTTCGTCAGAGGTGCGCGACCCATCCGTTACCCAGCCGCGATCGAACGATCGAGTTGCCGTCGCGGTGTAATATCGGGTTCGGTTCTCTGGTTTTTCATTTGTACTTTGTCTTGACATAGAACCGAATCGGAGTCGGCGGCGTGTTGCCAGATGGGGGTCATCTTTGCTCTTGCCACGACCCCGACTCCCCCAAACGATATCCGCATTCGTTGCGAAGGTTGCCAAATTGTGAGCGTTTATCAAGTTCGCTTGCTCAATCGAGATAAGGGTCTCGATCGTACCCTTGAAGTTCCCGAAGATGAATATATTCTCGACATCGCCGAGGATAACGATATTCGCCTACCCGCAGGCTGCCGACAGGGAAATTGTTCCGCCTGCGTTGTCAAACTCATTTGTGGGGATATCGATACTCGAGACCAGAAATTTCTCCAACCCCACGAACTCGACGAGGGATATCGGCTGATTTGCGTTGCCTCTCCTCTGTCCGATTGCACAATCGCCACCCATCAAGAGCAAGTTTTATATCGAGATTCACTCTATCACCAGTAAGATTGAGTTCGGTTGAATCGCGATCGAGGGTGTACGATCTCGAGTTCGGATCGTTCGTGACAATTAAGCACAATTCGATCCATCTCGTCTTTAAGTCTCTCCCGATGCTCCCGATGCCCCCGATTCTCACGACAACGGTCATTGTCAGTATGCAACCGAACTCGATCTAGCAGTTCTCAAATCAGTGAGAACCGATCGTGAATCTCTAGTCCTCCTTCATCAGAGGGATTTAGGGGGATTTTCCGGACCTCATTCATTCGAGAAACGCTATATTACGGTCAATTTTCTGAATCCATCACATCCAACCTGAAAGGAAAAATATTTTCCCCCGACTTTTATTCGGGGGGAAACTACTATTCAATTGACAAAATTCAACTCAAAATTTTGGATTCACACACCCACAGTCGGTTCTGGAGAAGCCGGTGTCGTCGATGAAGGTTGGTAGTCAAAAAATACGAGATACCGATCGTTGGGAATTTGCCGACTCAAACAAGACAAATGACCGTTCGCATCGGACTGAGTGCGAAAGCGAGCGACGATCTCCTGTTGCATATCCGGCAGCAAACGAGCGACAGCCCAAGGACGTAACTTCTTGGAGTATGTCTTGGGGTCGTTGTTAGATGGCATAACGATTCTCCTTCAGTTTGAAATGGGTTGTAGATGCTGAAATTTCTATTTTTACGAGAGGATACAGCACCATCTATAGCAAGTAGTAAAGCTCGATAAGCAGTCAATGTCAACTATCAACAATTAACACGGTTCGATTGATACAAATTGCAGGAAAAATTAAGTCTCGCTAACACTAGACGATTACGATCGAACTGCCAAATTTGAATCGGCGAGCCAAGAGAAATGGGTCATGGAAATATTCAGCATTCACGACCGAACATTTATACAATACACCCAAGTCTCAATTGGATATTGTTGCTTGAGGAACGCTATTTTTTGAGTTGGATTTTTGAGGTTGTTTGTGAGTTTACCGATCCCGAGGCAGTGAGTGTATTTAATATTCAACCTTATCGGGAAGGCGAATCCACTCCTCAAAGGCACTTATCGCTTCTTCTCGCATCATTTGAATCATTGGAAGTTGACGATCGGGCTGGGGCAATTTCAATTCATCATTGATGAAGCCATCGTCAAATCCAATCTCCGCCGCATCAGCTTTGGTATTGGCATAGTAAACACGCTCGAGTCTAGCCCAATAAATGGCTCCCAAACACATCGGACAGGGTTCGCAACTGGTATACAGTGCGCAGCCTTTTAGCTCGAAGGTTTGTAGAACTTGGCAAGCTCGGCGAATCGCGATAATTTCGGCATGAGCGGTGGGATCGTTCGTCGAGGTGACTTGATTGTGAGCTTTGGCAATCAGTTCTCCGTTTTTGGCGATCGCAGCTCCAAAAGGACCGCCCTTTCGAGAGCGAACCCCAAGTAAGGACTGGGCAATTGCCTCTGCCATGAATTGACGGTTGGCCATTTCCATCTCTTTCATTTTTATTGGCATTTCAATCGGCTCCCCAGTTAGGGCGATCGGATGACCGAGAACCCGGTTGTTTAACAAATGTTTAACGAACCTATTTTTTGTATTGAACCCTCGGATCTAAGAGAACGTAAATCAGATCGGCGATAAGATCGAACACCACAATCAAAATAGCATAAACGATCGTAATTGCCATAACGACTGGGGTATCGCTGCGATAAATTGACTCAATTAAAAGTGCACCGATACCCGGAACTCGAAAAACTTGTTCGGTCACCAGGGACCCGGTAAAAACAGCAGGAATATCGAGGGCAACGAGCGTCACTACCGGAATCATCGCATTGCGGAGGATATGTCGTCGCACGACAGTAAACTGCGATAATCCCTTGGCATAAGCGGTACGGACGTATTGTCGATCGAATTGCTCTAAAACGGAGGCGCGCACGAACCGCATCAACATTGCCCCTTGATAAAGTCCCAATACACAAATAGGCATAATTGATTGTTGAACTTGTGCGACAAAACTTTGCCAATCTGTAACGTTTAATGTACTTTGATAAATAAAAGGAAACCACTTTAATTGGACGCTAAAAACGATAATAAATAACAGTCCAGTGAAAAAAGTCGGTAGGGAAAACCACAAAAATGCAAACGTCGTTGCCAGACGATCGAAAATCGAATATCGTTTGAGAGCGGAAATTACTCCTAAGGGAAACGCCACCAGCACCGCCAAAGCGTAAGCCGAACCCACCACCCACAACGTCGTCGGCAAGCGCTGGAGCATTAGATCGCTTACGGGGGTGCGGCTAACGAAGGAATATCCCAAATCCCCGCGAATAAAGGCGATCGCCCACTTCAAATACCGGATGTAGATGGGGCGATCTAATCCGAGGGAGCGACGCAAGTTTTCCCGAACCTCGGCGGTAATCGCGGGGTTGGTCGCCAATTCTCCCATGGGATCGCCCGGTGCTAGAGTCAGGACTGCAAATACCACAAGACTGATAGCCAGCAGGGTGGGAATCGCAACGAGCAATCGGTTTAGAATATATCGGTTCACAAGATATCGACGATCGATGGGTCACAACAAGATTTTGAAAGTGGGAGAGGCCCGATTGTCAATGTTCGGACTCAAATTTTCAGGCTCAAATTTCCCAACTCCAAAATCCACTATAATGTGGGTTTAACTGAGGTTGGCAATTATCCGTTTACCCCCCAGTTCCAAGGGTCGGGATTTAACGTTTCATGACAAAAATCAAAAGTCTTTGAGGGATTGCCAGACCAACCTTTTCGGGTCTCTACATTTTTGCCATATTTTTATCGCTATCGCTTGCCAATTGTATAGTTATGATGACGACTGATTCAACCGATCGATACGAATATTTTTCCCAACAAGTCAAGCCGCTACTCGATCGAGTTTACGGAGATCGAACGGGGAAAATTTTAGTCGATCGAATTTTTGAGCTCCTCGACGGAAATTTTGCCCCATCCGTTGCCGAAAATCTTAACAAGTGGAATCAAGATAACGTTATCGCCATTACCTATGGAGATAGTATTTGCAGTTCAACCGGGGAACAACCCCTGAAGACGTTATCTCGTTTTCTGGAAAAACACTTAGGAGAGACGATAACAGGCGTTCATATTTTACCCTTTTGTCCTTACAGTTCCGACGATGGATTTGCCGTTATCGACTATCTCGCCGTCAACTCCGAATTAGGAGACTGGTCGGACATCGAAAAAATTGCCGAAAAATTTAATTTGATGGCCGACTTGGTGCTCAATCACGTATCGAGTCAAAGCGAGTGGTTTCAACAATTCAAACAAGGGCTCGAACCCGGTTGTCACTATTTTATCGAAGCCGACCCCGAAGCTGATGTTTCCGATGTGGTGCGTCCTCGCAGTTCCCCACTACTGGCAAAAGTTGAAACCGATCGAGGGGATAAATACGTCTGGGCGACCTTCAGCCACGACCAAGTCGATCTCAACTTTGCCAACCCCGACGTTCTGATCGAATTCGTTAAAATCATTCTCTTTTACGTTCGAAAAGGGGCAAAATACATCCGCCTCGATGCCGTCGGCTTTTTGTGGAAAGAACCGGGTTCGACATGCATTCACCTGCCACAAACCCACGCCATCGTCCGCCTGTTGCGCGAGATTTTACAAACCCTCGATCCGACGGTCGCCCTGATTACCGAAACCAACGTCCCCAACCGGGAAAACCTCAGTTATTTCGGCAATCGGAACGAGGCGCACATGATTTATAACTTCAGCCTGCCGCCATTGGTTCTCAACGCCCTGCTTCAGGGTCGATCGGATCACCTGAAAACTTGGATGATGAGTATGCCGCCCGCCCCGATCGGCTGTGCGTATTTTAACTTTACCGCCTCCCACGATGGTATTGGCTTGCGACCCACAGAAGGATTGCTCTCCGAGGCAGAATTTCAGACCTTAGTGGGGGTGATGAAACAATTTGGCGGACAAATTAGCTATCGCACCCGACCCGACGGCAGCCAAAGTCCCTACGAAATTAATATCTCCCTGTTCGATGCTCTCAAAGGCACGGCCAAAGGAGAAGATCGCTGGCAAATCGAGCGGTTTCTGTGCTCGCAAACCATCATGATGTCCCTCGAGGGAATTCCCGCCTTCTACATCCACAGTTTGCTCGCCACGTGCAACGATACGGAGAATATGAAACGGACGGGTCACAATCGATCGATTAACCGCCATCGTTGGAACGACGAGGAGTTAGAAAAGCAACTGAGCGATCCTAAATCCCCCCACGCCATCGTTCTCAAAGAACTATGCCGACTGATTCAGATTCGTCGCCGCCAACCGGCATTTCATCCCAATGCCACCCAGTACACCTTGCACCCCCTCAATCAAGCGATCTTTGCCTTCTGGCGGCAGAGTATGTATCGCGATCAGAGTATTTTTTCCATTCACAATCTCAGTAACCAAACTCAGGAACTGCGGTTATCCAATTTGAATCTCGTGTGTACGGACTCCTGGTGCGATCTCATCAGCGGACGCTGCATTGAAGAAGTTCACACCGAGTTCGTTCTCAAACCCTATCAATCGGCCTGGATTACGAATAACTTGACAATGGAGGTCTCAAGTCAAACTGATTACTGATTACTTAGGGACTTGCAAAGAAATAAAGTACCCGCGTCATCAAAGAGACACCGGTAGGGGGAATGGGGCTGTTGACCCCGACGATGGGTACACTCTAAACCCGCACATCCCCGAGCACCGATCGCTTGTGACACCGCACCCTACGCTGCTTGAATCGCCGCTTGACGAACCGGCAGCTCGATGGCAAACTCCGTACCTTCGCTGGGATTCGATCGACACTGGAGGCTTCCATCGTGCTTGTCGACGACGATTTGATAGCTAATCGAGAGTCCGAGTCCCGTACCTTTACCGACGGGTTTGGTGGTGAAAAAGGGATCGAAAAGCTTGCTGCGGATCGAATTGGGAATTCCGGTTCCATTGTCGCGAATCCGAATCGAGATTCGATCGCCGATTGCCTCGGTGTGAATTTCGATGCGTGCGGTTTCGCGTCGCTCGAGTCGTTTCTGTTCTAGGGCATCGATGGCGTTGGCGAGCAAGTTCATAAACACCTGATTGAGTGGGCCGGGATAGCAATCGATTTGGGGCAGTGTGCCATATTTTTTGACGATCTCGATCGCCGGATACTCGGGTTTGGCTTTGAGACGGTTTTGCAGAATCATCAGCGTACCGTCGATGCCTTCGTGGATATCGACGGTTTTGATTTCTGCTTCATCCAGGCGAGAGAAGTTGCGTAGGGATTTCACGATTTCCTGAATGCGATCGGCTCCCACTCGCATCGATCCGAACAGTTTCAGCAAATCTTCTTCGAGAAAATCCAGTTCGATCGCTTCGATTTCTGTTTGAATCGCAGGGGTGGGAGTGGGGTATTCCTGCTCGTAGAGATGCAAGAGATTGAGAATATCTTCGAGGTACTCTTTGGCGTGGGTGAGATTGCCGAAGATGAAATTCACCGGATTATTGATTTCGTGGGCGACTCCAGCCACCATCTGTCCCAAACTCGACATTTTTTCTGCTTGAATCAGTTGGGCTTGGGTGCGTTGGAGTTTGCGCAGGGTGTCCTGGAGAAATTCATTTTTATCGTGCAGTTCCTGGGTGCGCTCTTGCACTCTCTGCTCTAGGGTTTGATTGTAGTGTTCTAGCTTTTCGTTGGCGTGTTGTTGGTCTTTGAGGAGTTGCTGTACTCGCCCGATGAGTTGGTTGATTGCCAGAGCTAAAATTCCCACTTCATCTTGGGTGGTGACCGGTGCTTGAAGGTCAAAATTGGCTTCTGCTGTAGCTTTGTGGGCGATGTAGGTGACTTTTCGCAGGGGTAGAGAGATGGTGCGACTGGTACGAATGGCAAACAATCCCGCGATCGCGACGGAGAGGACAATGCTCAAGGCGATCGCTTTAATTTGCAGTGCTTCGGCCTGTTGCAAATATTCTTCGGCGTCCTCTGTTTCCTGGGCAATCGCCTCACCGAGGTTTTCCAAATCTTCTGAAAAGTTCTTCATCGATCGACCCAGGGCGTTTTGGTTCAACCGAATCAATCGTTGTTGGTCTTCTTCAACCTCTTCAGGTCGCCAATTGTTCGGATCGAGATCGCTTAAAATAAATTCAACTTCGTGAAAATACGCAGCTGTCAAACCGTCGTATTTTTTCGCTAGTTTTTTCACCAGTTCTAACTCGTCCGATCGCTCGTCAATTTCTGGGGAGACGTAAGTGGCTTTTAACTCCTGCCAAGCTCGATCGAACCCTGCGGCGTGGTATTGGAACTCGGCATATTCTTCTTGAAACTTCTTCGGTTTCCCGCCGAAGATAATAATTCGGTGCTGGTGCAAGATCGCATGGCTGAGTTCTCGATCGAGGATTGCCAACAGGCGAGTTTCTTCGAGGACATCTTCGATCTGTTTTCGGGCTAAATTCTGGTGGCGATCGCCTAACGCAATACCTGCAGCCGTCCCTGATATTGCAATTCCCAAGGCCACAGCATATCCCAAACTGATTTTCTGGCTAATTTTGAGACTGCCCAGCCAAGTTCTCGCCGGAGCGAGCCAAGACGTCAAGAACCCCCCTGGCTTCCGATGAGTTGAGTTGGCGTCAAGGTTCGGTGCCGAAGGGGTCGATCGCGGTTTTTCCATATTTAGAAACAGGCGGTCAGTACTCCGAGGTGAAATGAATGAGGTGCTCGAATACAGCGTCAATTTCAACCTAACAAGCACTTGTAAAAAGATTGTGAAGGCGGCTCGATTCGATGTAAAACTTAAACGGTTGGAGATAGGGCATTCGAGTTTCTTCGCGATCGCCTAGCGACGCTCGCCCCAACCAATGGATGCCGATCGTCGAAATTGTAAGATAAATCTGAAATTTTCCCGCACGGGGCAGAAAATCACGCTAATATATTTTGCAATTGCCAAAACCTCACCTTCGGGTGCATCTGCGTTCTTATTGTCAACAGTTCTACACGCGGTTGTCGGTAATTACAATCCCTATCTTCAGAGCCACCATTTTCCCTGTTTTCAAAAACTTTTATTGAAGAGACGTTCAAAGACGACGAACTCAATACCTTGTTCGAGCGAGGTTTCGATTGAGTCTTACTTGATTGTCAGATACGATAATGGCTTTAGACTGTCTTAGTAACAAGACCGTCTAAAGCTTTTTATTGACATCGATCGTCGTCATATCGAGTTCGGATAATTCGTGACAATTAAGCGCAACCCGCTCCATCTCTTTTTTAAGTCTCTCCCGATGCTCCCGGTTCTCACCACAACGATGATTGTAAGGTCAGCATTCAGCTATCAGCGGTCAGTCGTCAGCTTCAAACTCCGACACAGCTTCTAACTTGAACCTCTGCCAAACCCAAACTCCTGAAGTTGTAGCTTGTTCTGAGAGTCTAAAGCTAGTAGCTGATAGCTGACGGCTGAATGCTTACATTGTAAGTATTTAACCGAAATGGATATATAGCGGTATTCAGTTAGGTTAGAACAGTTCGAGCTCACAGAGCGTATCTTCGATCTTTCTCCCCCAGCTTCCCCCGCTCCCACCGCGATTGCCTGCCCACGGTCACTTGTGTCAAACACGCGACTGAATATGGCTATAACATTCCGACAATATCGATCGCAGAACTCGTGAGAATCAAAAGCACTCCATTCAAAGGATAAACGTCTGGTGGTTCACCGTCTCAGTTTTTGACGAATGCGATCGACTAATAAATCCACTTCCGGAACCCCCAAAAATATCGAAAGGACGGCAAAAATTGCCAACCCCAAACCACCAGAAATTCCCAATTTCAGCAGCAAAATCGAAAACCCTTCATTGCCCCAAAGACTGCTGAGGGTATCATTGACGATCCAACTCGAAAAACCGGCGATCGCACTGGCAAGGGTTAATGCAACAATTGGCAAACTCCACTGGCGAATCGGCAACCCGTTCAACTTGCGATCGAGCAAGACCAACAATACCCCCATCGACACCACATTCACCCCCACCGTCGCCAAAATCAAACCCGGCGCGCCGTAGGCATTTACCAACAAATAATCCAACAACCCATTGAGAAAAATATTCGCCACGCTGACTCGAAACGGCGTTTCCCCATCCCCGAGGGCATAAAAGACCCGCACCAGCACATCCCGTCCCAAATAGACGAACATTCCCAATCCGTAAGCCACCAGCATCGGCGCGACAAATTCCGAAGCGGCTCGATCGAAGGCAAATCGCTCGTACACCACCCGGACGATCGGTTCGGCTAGGGCCATCATCAGCGCCCCCAAGGGCAGCATTGTGAGGGCAGTCAGCATCAATCCCTGGCGAATCCGCAGCTTTAACTCCGGCCAATTTTGCGGGTCGGCCAAGCGAGAAAAAACTGGCATCAGCGGCACTAAAATCGCATTCGATAAAATCCCCAACGGCGTTTGCACCAACAATCCCGAGTAAGCCAAAGCCGAAGCCGTACCGGGGATAAACGAGGCGAACCACAAATCCGTATAGACGTTAATCTGCATCATCCCCGAGGAGAACGTCGCCGGCCCCATCACCTGCAACACCTCCCGAACTTCAGGGCGATCGAACTCGAACCGCAGCCGCAACTTACCCAGACCCGCCCGCCATTGCGCCACCATCTGCACGAACCATTGCAACCCCGCCCCCAACAGCGTTCCCACCGCCAGTACCACGCCCCCTAACATGGCATATTCCGGTTCGATGACGTTTTCGCCCAAATAGAATACCAATCCCCCCAAGGCAGCAATCAACGCCGCACTGGAGAAGAGGGGACTAATCGAGGGCAGCCAGTACATATCCGCCGCATTCAGGGTACCGAAGCCAATCCCGATCGAACCCGCCAGCAGCGCCATGGGGGCCATAATCTGCAACTGCCGCACGGCAATTTCCCGCGTTTGCAACCCCACCTCCGTTTCTGTCAGACCCCGGGCTACCAAACTCAAAATCGGATCGGCAAAAAGAATTAAGCCGAGGGTAACGAGGATGAGAATGCCGCCGATGAGGGTGGTGATGGTTTCGATGATGGGAGCAGATTCGGACCGTTCGCGCTTAGCGAGAACGCTAACGATGGCGCTGTGAAAAGGACCGTTAATCCCCCCCAGCAGCACGAGCAAGAAGCCGGGAACGATGTAGGCGTAGTTGTAGGCATCCACGGCCGCGCCCACCCCAAATACGGCGGCGATCGCCTGCTGGCGCACCAAACCGAAGACTTTACTAATCAGGGTGGCGACTGCTACAATCCCAGCAATTCCAGCAAGGGAGCGAGCGGGCTTTTTCTCTTCAGACACGGAGATTAAAGGTAAAAAATTGCGAAAGGTTTCCCCAACATTTAACCGCAACAAACGACCCTTGTCTTGTGGGAGTCTACCCGAAACTCGATCGATTATTTTCCATTGCATCCGAGTCCCATCCCACCAGAGACCATGACAGACTTTGTATACCAGTATCCGCCCCTGTACGCTGGCACCTTGGTCAAACGCTACAAGCGCTTCTTGGCCGATGTCGAACTGGTGAACGGCGACATCGTCACGGCACATTGTCCCAATACCGGACCGATGACGGGGGTTTGCGATCCCTGCAGCCCGGTGCTTTTGTCTTGCAGTAACAACCCCAAGCGCAAGTACGCCTATACTTGGGAGTTGATTCAGATGCGAGATGCGGCGCGAACCTGGGTGGGCATTAATACCGCCCTGCCCAATCGGGTGATGAAAGGGGTTCTCGAACAGCGTTTGATTCCGGAATTGGGAGACTACACCGAGATTCGATCGGAAGTGAAGTACGGCAGCGATGGCAAAAGTCGGGTTGATTTCCTCCTCGAAGGAAGTGGCGACGGCAAATCCATCTACGTGGAGGTGAAGAATACAACCTGGGGACAACAAGATGGCTTGGTTCTATTTCCCGATACGGTGACCGTGCGCGGACAAAAGCACTTGCGCGAGTTGATGTCCCTGCTTCCCCAAGCGCGATCGGTGATGTTGTATTTTATAAATCGAAGCGACTGCGATCGCTTTTCCCCTGGAGATAGCGCCGACCCGGTTTACGGAGAGCTTTTGCGCGAGGCAATCGCGCGCGGGGTTGAGGTTTTGCCCTGTCGGTTTGAGATTACCCCAGAAGGAATTCGCTATTTGGGGTTAGCGCAACTCGATGTGTAATCGATCGATATTCGATCGGGTGCGATACCGCACCATCGCCAGCACGGAGAGTGGATGTTGCCCGTGGAGAACGCGCCGACGGGGAACGACGTATAATCGATTACGATATCTCCATCGATATCTATATATTGAGCGATCGGTCGCTCGCCTGCTTGTGTGAGTTCTAGTTTTAGGAGTTTTGATGTGAAAAAAGTAGAAGCAATCATTCGCCCGTTTAAACTAGATGAGGTTAAAATTGCCCTCGTAAATGCGGGTATCGTGGGAATGACCGTTTCTGAAGTTCGAGGCTTCGGACGACAAAAAGGTCAAACCGAACGATATCGCGGTTCTGAATATACGGTCGAGTTTCTCCAGAAACTGAAAATCGAAATTGTCGTAGAAGACGATCGCGTCGATATGGTGGTCGATAAGCTGATTGCGTCGGCAAAAACCGGTGAAATTGGTGATGGAAAAATCTTTATTTCTCCCGTCGAACAAATTGTCAGAATTCGCACGGGTGAAAAGAACTTAGAAGCAATTTAAAATTTCATGTTTAGATTGTAACTTGACAATAAGATGAGCGATCGAAACGAAAAAAATCAATCCGCCTTCTAGGCTTTACTGTCAGCATTCGGCTTCAGATCGACCAAGAGCGAACGAACTCAACGCGACTCGCGCGCCAAAGATCGTAGATTCCTGGCTCGGGAGAGAGAATCCAGCTCGAACCCATGCTGACCTCTTGAATGAAGAAGGTGACCCCTAACAGCTCAACACTCAATGCTGGCTAAATCTCTCTAAATTGACTCTCTCAACTTTTAGATAAAAGCCAGCAGGATCTGAGATCGAAAAGACGTCCAAATATCACTCCCTTGACTTGGTAAAATTCGATCGTTCATCACCCCATATCTTGTCAGGATACAGCTGCTTCTAAAGCAGTTCCCTCTACTTCCGGGATATTGAGTTTCGCCACACCAATCGGTCTGGGTTGGGAATTTCGGCAATCGCGATGTTGTCGATCGAGATAAAAATCGATCGATTGTGGGAACGAGAAACCTGCGATCGTCGATCTGATGTTGCTCGAAATCGATTTAGAATCGACCCTTGGCACGCCTCAAATCCTCACGTCTCCAGCCGGCAAAAGTTATGATGGTAGAATCGGGACTGTAAAAATTCAGTGCAGATCGTTTGGGTGGGGAAAAAATTGCGCGTTCGGCGCACTCTCGACCTTAGCTTCCCTGTCTCTTTACCTCTAAAGACTTGGGATAAAATTTCGTGGCGCGATGGCTCGTTCGAGTCTCGGCGACCGCCGCCACACTCAATATGGTTAAGCATACACTGTCATGCTCAGATTGTCTCAGGGTTGCCAAATGGAAGCTGAAGAACTCTTAAAACACTATGCAGACGGAGAGAGAAAGTTTGCCAAAGTTAACCTCAACGAAGCAAATCTGAGCCAAGCCAATTTAAGCCAAATCGATTTGAGCGATGCCTGTTTGAGCGTTGCCAATCTCAGCGGAGCCAACCTCAGCGGCGCCAATCTCCAACGAGCCAAACTCAACGTCGCCAAACTCAGCGGTACGAACTTAAGCCGAGCCAATCTCAGCAGTGCCGACTTGAACGTATCTAACCTCATCCGTGCCGACCTGAGAGAAGCCATTTTACAAGATGTTGCCTTAGTACGCTCGGAATTGCTCCGAGCGAATTTGAGTCGAGCCGATCTCAAAGATGCCAACCTCAGCGGGGCGATTCTTAAAGAAGCTCAACTCACCCAAGCCAACTTTCAAGGCGCAAATTTTAGCGAGGCCGATCTGAGCAGCGCCACCCTGAGCGGAGCTAATCTCGAACACGCCACGTTCCGAGGCACGAACCTCCGACGCACCGATTTAGGTGGTGCCAACCTGCGCAATGCCGAACTTCGACAAGTCAGTTTAGCCGGAGCGAAGCTGGTGGGGGCCGACCTGCGGGGTGCGAACTTGCGCTGGGCGGATTTGAGCGGTGCCAACTTAGCCGGTGCGGACTTGAGCGGTGCTAAGCTCAGCGGCGCCAACTTAGCCGGTGCGGACTTGAGCTATGCCAATTTACTCAACGCCAGCTTGGTTTATGCCGATCTAACCGCAGCCAATTTGATGAAAGTAGATTGGATGGGAGCCGATCTGTCCGGAGCGATCCTCACCGGCGTGAAACTCTATGGCGTTTCCCGATTCGGTCTCAAAAGCGAAGGGATTACCTGCAAGTGGGTGAATCTGAGTCCGACGGGGGATGAATCGCAAATTCGCCAGCTCAGCAGCGAACAAGTCAAACAATTTTTTAACGAAACGCTGCCGACGGTTCAGATTATGGTAGATATGGTCATGGACAGTGCGGCACATCTGGCTCTGGCTCTGGCTTATTACAAAATCGCCGCCCAATATCCCGGATTGCGCCGGGGACCGAGTATTGAAGTGGGCGATCGACGGACGATTCTCACCTTTCGGATGAATAGCGATCTCAAGTTATTTGCAACGGCTTGCGTGGCGATTTTACCCTTTCGAGATGCCGAAGCCACCCAAGACAATATTCTGCAATTGGTTCGCCTGCTGACCACCCAAGCGAGCGATCGACTCAGTGAAGAACAACATCGATACATCCAGAAAGTTGGTGCCACGCTCTCTGTGGCGATCGAAAAAGTGAATGCTCTTAAAGAACTCGCCAATGACTCGTTCCTCATCAAGCAAGGGGAAAAGTTTTTTCACGCGCCAACTCACGTGGTTTTAAATAACTCGAAGAATCAACAACTCGAAGTTCAACACCATCCTCAATTTGGCAAGCAGTTGATTCATTCCGTGAATCGAGTCCCTCAAGGTTCGATCGCCAAAGCCAGTCAAATTTCTTTCCCATCACCCTCGTTCATGATGAATTTTATCAATATTAATCCTTGATGTTTAAAGACTTTGAGAGTGGTAAATGTGATGGGTTTAAATGAGGGTGACTCTCAAACAGAAAATATTCAATCGCCAAGTTTTGTGTTCGAGTGATGGCGTTTTCGACGAATAAATTAGCGAAATGTGAGTGATGGACGAGCCTTCAATTCGATGTAAAATCCAACATTCGATCGCGCCCAAATCCCATTCAAAAGGCATTGGCGACCCATCGCGTAAAATAGCATTCAGACTCACCCGCCTTCGAATCCGAGGGAGTCGCGTCTTTCTTCAAGCACAACTCGCTACTTATTAGGTTTTTCAGGGAGAATCTATGACCGTCCAAGAACTCATCCGAAAATATGCTGCTGGAGAGAGAGACTTTGGGGCGATCGACCTCGCCGAAGCGAATCTAAGTCGAGTCAATCTCGACAACGCCAACCTCAGCCGATCTACATTCAGTATTGCCAACTTGAGCGGTGCGAATCTCAACGAAGCCGATTTAAGCTACGCCAAGCTGAACGTGGCTCGACTCAGCGGCGCAAATTTAACCAAAGCCAACTTACACGGCGCGATTCTCAACGTCGCCAACATGATTCGGGCTAACCTCACTCAAGCCAATTTGATGCAGGCGGCCCTCATTCGCGCGGAGATGATTCGAGCCGATCTCACCCAAGCGAATTTGAACGAGGCTAACCTGAATGGTGCGGATTTACGAGAAGCCAAGCTCGATCGCACCGATCTCGGCGGTGTCAACCTCAGCGAAGCCGATCTGCGCGGGTCAACGGTGGTGGGGGCGAATCTATCTCAAGCGAATTTAAACGGGACCGATTTGAGTAAAGCCGATCTCGGTGGAGCGGATTTGGGACACACCGAACTCCGGCACGCTCACCTCCATCGGGCGAATTTGAGTGGGGCGAGTTTGCGGGGGGCCAATCTACGCTGGGCTGACTTGAGCGGAGCCGATTTGCGCTGGGCTGACTTAAGTGGGGCAAAATTAAGCGGGGCTAACTTAATCGGTGCCAATCTGAGCCATGCCAACTTGGTGAATACTAGCTTCGTCCACGCCGATCTAACTCAGGCAAATTTGATGAGAGCGGATTGGGAAGGGGCGGACTTGAGCGGGGCAATTCTAACCGGAGCTAAGTTATACGGCGTGTCCCGATTTAGTTTGAAAACCGAGGGAATGAGTTGCGAGTGGATCGATCTGAGTCAATGGGGCGATCGCAGTCGAATCTGCCGCTTTACCCCCGAGGATTTCCAACGGTTTTTCAATCAAACCCATCCGATGGTTCAAATTATTATCGATATGCCTCTGACTCAGGAAGCCCATTTTGTATTGGCTCGAATGTACTATTACATTTTTCGAAAATACCCGGAAATGGGTCAACCGCCCAGTATCGATGTGGGTTATCGCCAGACCACGCTAACCCTGCGGGTGGACACCGACGAACTGCTATTCCCAACGGTTTACCTAGCGATGCTTCCCTTTGAAGACGCCGAACCCACCCAAAAAAGCGCCCTCAATTTCGTCAAACTCATTCAGTCTAAAAGTAGCGAGATTTTGGGGGTCAAAGAGTCTAATCGAGTCGCCAAACTCAGCGTATCGATTTTAAAAAAGATGCGAGTAGCCAGTACCATCGAACTTTCGGGGTTAGAGAAGTCCGACGAACCCAAGGGCGAGTTTTTTGGGGCCCCCACTCAAGCCGTGCTCACCAATTCGAGTTCTCAAACCTTAAAGGTTTACCATAACCCGATGTTTGGTAAACGTTTTCTCGATCGAGCTGGAGACTCCCCCGCCAAAACCGGAATGGCAGTTTCAAGTAAACCCGTTGCCTTACCCCCAGTCAGCGTCATCCTTGAATTTATCCAGAGTTTCTATTCCCTCGATGAAGTCGCGTCGAGCTGAGGGAGAGTGTGGGGTGATGGGGTGATAGAGGAAGGAATTCACGAGTTTTCAATTGTCCGTTACACTCCCGAGTCGCTTCCGAACCCTGCGAAAGCCCCGACCCCCCGATGCCGACCAACACTCGTATCAGATGTCGCGGTTGCTATAGTACGATCGAAATATCGCCGATCGCGTGCGAGTCGAACCGCGCCGTATCCAGATCGCACCGCACTACATTGGGCCCCATGGACGACCAACGCTCTTACGTTCCAAACTTAACCCGTCCCAATTCCAAAGACCGGGCGATCGTCGAAGTCGAAGTTCACAGAGTTTTGCGCTCGTTTTTGCGATCGTCTCAGATCTCGTCGTGGCCCCATCATTTAACCATGGGGCGCTTGGTTGCCCGTGCCTTGCGATTGGGACGGGGAGCGTTGATTCAGACGGGATCGTTCGGTGAATTTGACGGGCGATATCGCCTCAGTTACCTGATGCCGTTATTGATGTGGCCCGAAGCCGCCATCTTAGTGGCCCCCACATCGATACATTCGGGTCTGCTCGATCGAGAAATTCCTCAACTGCAAGCCTGGGGGGAAACCCGAAAACTCCTCAGCACCGGCGATCGCCTCGACGAAAATTTCTCCGGGCTGTTAGTGACCTCTCCCCAAAGTTGGCTGAGCGATCGACTCAATGGCGAGAATCGCTTCCCCTCTGGCATTCCCACAGTACTTGACGGTGCCGACGATCTCGAACGCTGGACTCGGCAGCAATTAACCACCCAAATCGAACCGCGCCACTGGAACGAGTTAATGCTGGCGTATCCGGACTTGTCCGAGTTCGTTCGCAACGCCCGAGTCCGGCTGACGAAAGCCATTTTCGAGCGGCCGATCAATCCTTATGGATGTTGTTTGCTCGAGACCCCAGAACTCGATATCCTGCGCCAACTCAGTCAACACCTAGACTCGTGCCCGACCCCAAATCTTCCCTCCTGGTACGATTTCTGGTCCCGTTTCTACGCGCAGGGCTATTTGACTTGGGCGAATATCGATCGCACCAGCGGCAACTTTTCCCTACAGTGCGGACCGGTTAACGTGAGGGAAGTTTTAAGTCCGATTTGGCCCCAACAACCGATCGTCACCATTGGCGGTGCGTTAGACTTAGACCCCAAAGCCCCGATCTATCGGCAGCGGATGGGGTTTGAGGACATCACCTGCGTCAAATTTTCTCCCGATCGCGCCAGTGCTTTCATTCAACTCTACTTGCCCGACGGTTTGCCGTTGCCGAACACGCCCCAATATCAGAGCCGGCTGATTCGAGAGTTACATACCTTGATTCGGGTGAGTACGATCTCGGATGCGGAAATTATCGAGAGACCATCGGCCACCCCGCATCCGGAAACCTCTTGGGAACGAGCAACCCAACTTCAGAGTTCGGGTTCGTTTACTGTGATTCTCATCGGGGACGTACCCTTGAAATCGATCGTCGGTTCGATTTTGGCTGCAGAATTTGGCTCTCGAGTTCAGGTGGAGCAAACTCAGATCGGCGCTAACAGTATCCTCGTCACCGGTTGGGAGTTTTGGCGAGAACATCAGGGTCAACTTCCCGCTCCGGGATTGTTGGCGATCGCCACCTTGCCGCTTCCCTCTCTCGAAAATCCCCTCGTGGCCGGACGAGTTGCCCACTACAAACAACAGCGTCAGGATTGGTTTCGATTGTATCTCCTGCCCACAGCCCTGAGCGAACTGCAACGGGCGATCGCCCCCGTCCGGGACTGTCAGGGGGTGGTGGCACTCCTTGATAGTCGTGTTCTCCACCGTAGCTACGGTTCCCAAATCCTCAGCGCCCTCACCCCGATGGCTCGGATTAACTATATCGATGCAAGCTTGTTTTCTGGAGCGAACGAATAGGAGTTCGTTTTGACTCAAGGGATGCATCTCTCTGGCCAAAATCGGTGAAATGAAACAATTCGCCAAATGTTGAAAATTATCTTAAGATTGTTCTAACGAGATCGAGCTAATCTCGATCGCACTAGTCTCACGAGACATCATCAGGAGGATTCATATGGCGCTCGTCCCCATGCGGCTGTTGCTAGACCACGCCGCAGAAAATGGTTATGGGATTCCCGCTTATAACGTTAACAATCTCGAACAAATCTTAGCAATTATGGCGGCGGCTGACGAAACCGATAGCCCCGTTATTCTTCAAGCTTCTCGCGGCGCTCGCAAGTATGCTGGTGAAAACTTCCTGCGCCACTTAGTGCTCGCAGCAGTTGAGACCTATCCCCACATTCCCGTCGTCATGCACCAAGACCACGGGAACGGTCCTGGCACTTGCTATTCTGCTATCCGCAACGGTTTCACCAGCGTGATGATGGATGGTTCCTTGGAAGAGGATGCCAAAACTCCCGCCAGCTTCGAGTACAACGTCAACGTCACCCGTACGGTGGTTGATGTCGCCCATGCCATCGGTGTGAGCGTCGAAGGCGAACTCGGCTGCTTGGGTTCTCTCGAGACCATGCAAGGTGACAAAGAAGACGGTCACGGTTTTGAAGGAACCCTGAGCCGCGAACAGCTTCTCACCGACCCCGACGAAGCCGTTGAATTCGTCGAGCGCACTCAAGTGGATGCCCTGGCCGTTGCCATCGGAACCAGCCACGGTGCTTACAAGTTTACTCGCAAACCCACGGGTGAAATCCTCGCCATCAGCCGCATCGAAGAAATTCACAAGCGCTTGCCCAATACCCACATCGTCATGCACGGTTCCTCCTCGGTTCCTCAGGAGTGGCTAGACATGATCAACCAGTATGGCGGCAGCATCCCCGAAACCTACGGCGTTCCCGTCGAAGAAATTCAAAAGGGTATCAAGAGCGGCGTTCGCAAAGTGAACATCGATACCGATAACCGTTTGGCCATTACCGCCGCTATCCGGGAAGCCGCATCGAAAGATCCGTCTAACTTCGACCCCCGGCACTTCTTGAAGCCGTCGATGAAGTACATGAAGCAAGTTTGCTCCGATCGCTACCAGCAGTTCTGGACCGCCGGTAATGCATCGAAAATCAAGCAAATTCCCATCGATGAGTTTGCAGCCAAGTACGCCAGTGGCGAACTCAAAGCCGTGACTGCGGGTAAAGTCACCGCCTAAATTTGAAGGTTTGAGAAAGTGGCTTGGCCGCTATCTCATTCTTCAACGTTGAGGTTGCGGGTAGCCATCACGCTACCCTTTTTTTGTGGGTATGGGATTTACGCCAACGCGATCTTCGAGTCAAACTTAGGGTTAAACTAGGCACAATCTATACAAATTGACAGCGAGAAATCGACTGCGAATATTGGGTAATGAACCAACCGCAAAATCCGAACGATCGCCCTTATGGTGCGTCCGTCACCTTGACGGATGATACTGGGCGATCGCTTTCGTGCTACATCGAACAATCTTTCGATCTCGATGGCCAAGAATACGTTCTCTTGATGCCCGTTGATACCCCTGTCGATATCCTCGTACTCGATACCGATAACGAGGACGAAGTCTCCCTCGCTACAGAAGAGGATATCGAAAAAGTATTTCCCACGGCTCGCGCCGTCCTGGCAGAATACGATATGACGCTTCAGCACACTGCACTGACCCTGACGATTGCTGGCGAAATCCCCGAAGCCGAGGATGAGGAGTACGAAGACGACTCCGATGACGACGAATACGAAGAGTTATTGTGGCTGGCGAACTTCTTCCATGAAGAGCAAGAGTATGCGGTGTGCACGCCCCTCGATCCGTTTTTCGTTCTGGCGCGAATGAATGCGTTGGGAAAACTGGAGTTACTTTCCAATGAAGATTATCAAAAACTGGAACCGATGATGCCCCATATTGAAAGTATTCTGGAAGAGCGATTATTTGCTGATTTAGATTGAGGCGTAGGCAGGTGCGACGTTTTTTGAGATGGTTTGTGTTTCTGGTGGTGCTATTGGGTGGCGCGGGATATGGTGCTTGGCGAGGCTGGAAATGGTGGGAGTGGGCGAGTGCGCCACCGCTGGTGACTCCGGTGGGTCAAGCCCAAGAACCGCCTGCAATGCAAATTGAAATTCCTCAAGGCACTCCCGCCCAAATTATTGGGGTGAAGTTAGAAGAAGCGGGGGTCATTCGATCGGCTCTGGCATGGAAGATTTGGGCCCGTTGGTTGCAGTTTCAAAGACAATCGGGCGGTTTTCAAGCGGGGATGTATCAGCTATCTCCAGCTCAACCCCTGGAGTCGATCGCCGATCGTATTTGGGAAGGGGATGTCGTGCAGTATAGCTTTACGATTCCCGAAGGGCGATCGATTCGGGAAATGGCGACCTATTTTGAGGCACAAGGATTTTTCTCGGCTGATGCCTTTATAGAAGCCTCGCGCAACGTACCTTACGCTCAATATCCCTGGCTGCCAAACAACTTACCCCACCTCGAAGGCTTTCTTTATCCGGATACTTACCAGTTAACCGACGGCAGTTTGACTCCTGAAGCCGTCATCGCTCAAATGCTGGCGCGTTTTGAAGAAGTTGCGCTTCCCGTCTACCGCCAAAAGCCCAATCCCTTAGAACTGACATTACTCCAATGGGTGACCCTAGGTAGTATCGTCGAAAAAGAATCGGTGGTGGAACCCGAACGAGCGACGATCGCGGGTGTATTTACCAACCGATTGAAGAAGGGTATGAAACTCGAAGCCGATCCAACGGTAGAATACGGTTTGGGAATTCGCCAGACCGTTGATAAGCCTTTGACGTTCCGCCAGGTCGAAACACCTTCTCCATACAATACCTACCTCAATCCGGGACTCCCTCCAACTCCCATCGCCGCTCCGGGGGTTGCCAGTCTCAAAGCCACCCTCGAACCGGAAGAGACGGAGTACCTTTACTTCATGGCTCGTTACGATGGCACTCACATTTTTAGCCGCACCTTGGCAGAACATGAAGAAGCCATTGCCACCGTCGAGCGAGATTTAGCCGATCGATAAAATCGATGAGATCGGGGCGTGCATCGACCTCCATTCAACATTTCAACTCGAAAAACACTGATGTCCTGGGGAAAATTCTTACAACCGGATCTGGTTTTAGGCGACTCGCTCTTGAGTTTGACGCCGGAGATTCTCAAACAGTACCAGCTTGAAGGCTTGGTTCTCGATGTGGATGATACCCTCTTGCCGATGAAGAGCTTCCAAATGTCTCCCCAACTTCAACAACAGGTGGGTCAACTCAAGGAAATGGCGACAATTTGGCTGGTGAGTAACAATATTAACGAAAGTCGGATCGGTGCGATCGCCCGCGCTCTGGATGTTCCCTACCTAGCCTTTGCGGGCAAACCCTTTCGGGGCAAACTCAGACAAGCGGTTGCCGCGATGAACTTACCCCCCGAACGAGTGGGAATGGTCGGCGATCGTCTGTTTACCGACGTCCTGGCGGGAAATCGTTTGGGGATGTTTACCATTCTCGTCGAACCGATGGTCGAACCCGGTCAAGTGGCTAGTAATTCTACCGTGCGGGCGATCGAGATTTGGTTTTCCCAAGCCCTGGGGGTGTCTCTGGGTGTCCATAAGTAAAGTGTAAATAAATAAAACTTTATAGATGTTGATGAATGTCCAAGAAATGAAATATAAAGAAAAGATTACGCCCGTCATGATTTCTTCAATTGTCTGGCATCCTGGAAGAGTCTTAAATGAGGTCAGCTTAAATAAAGACCTTAAATATTGAATGGGGTCGGTTTATATATAGACCCTAAGCGTAAATGCAATAATACATCCCAAGCAGAGTGTTAACCTTCACCGATAGAAGGGGCACTCTGCTGCTATTTATCCGTTCGATCGAGAAGATTTATAATGAGTCCTCAAGCGGACTTCCAACCCCAAACTATCGTTGTCAAAATTGGTACGTCCAGCCTCACCCAACCGCAAACCGGACAATTGGCGCTCTCCACCATTGGTGCTTTGGTGGAAACCCTCACTCGTTTGCGTACCCTCGGACATCGCATCATCTTAGTGTCTTCTGGGGCCGTGGGTGTCGGCTGCGTTCGACTCGGACTCACCGAGCGTCCCCGCGCGATCGCCATCAAACAAGCGGTAGCTGCTGTGGGACAAGGACGGTTAATGCGAGTGTATGACGATCTATTTACCGCTCTCCAACAACCCATTGCCCAAGTCTTGCTCACCCGCCAGGATTTAGTCGAACGCAGCCGCTACGTTAATGCCTACAATACCTTTCGCGAACTCCTCAAACTCGAAGCGATTCCGATCGTCAATGAAAACGATACCGTAGCGGTCGAAGAGCTAAAATTTGGCGATAACGATACCCTCTCGGCTCTAGTGGCAAGTTTGGTGGAAGCAGACTGGTTATTTTTGCTCACCGATGTCGATCGACTCTATTGGACCGATCCCAACGCCAATCCCGACGCCCAACCCATCGAGCGCGTCCAGCATCCCGACGAACTCCTGACAGTAGACGCGGGAACCTCCCGCAGCGGCTGGGGAACTGGTGGAATGGAAACCAAAATTACGGCGGCGCGGATTGCCACCGGAAGTAGCGTTCGCACGGTCATCGCGGCAGGTCGACACCCAGAAAATATCGAAAAAATTTTGCAAGGGGAACCCCTAGGAACCCTCTTCGACCCCCAACCAAGTAGTGACAATGCTCGCAAGCGTTGGATCGCCCACGGACCGATCGCCAGTGGCACGATTTATATCGATGCCGGAGCGGAAAAAGCGATCGCTCAAGGGGGAAAATCTTTATTGCCTGCGGGGATTGTCAAAGTTGAGGGAGATTTTCAGACTTCTGATTCCGTTCGCATTTGTAACGAGCGCGATCGAGTTATTGCTCGAGGGATTACGAATTACAGCAGCGTCGAACTGCAAAAAATTCAAGGCTGTCGCTCGGAACAAATTTCTGAAATTCTGGGCTATTTTGTCGCTCAAACCGCCATTCATCGAGATAACTTAGTGCTGATTTAACCCAACTCACGACTGTCAGTTGTCCCATAGCTTAACCAATAACTGCCACACAGTCATCCCACCATCCCAGATCGACGCTGTGTCCTTGACGTGCTACTGGCTTTTCTTGTCCTGAGCTCTGTTTCTTTTTGCTCGGAGGGTCTTTTGACGAGGGGTAGGAGTATTCTTCAAGGTCAATCCCAACCCTTGTGCTACGTAACGTGAGTTCGGGATAAGCTGAAACCCTGATTTTGCCGTTACTGATTTTCAGCATTTGTCGGTCTCATACCTGCATTCTCTTGTTGAGCCCGTGACAAATAGACTCTTAACCCGAACTGACGTTACGTAGTGCAGTGCGCCAGCAATAACCGAACCGTTATAAATTCCCGAACGCTATGTGTACTAGTGCAGGATGGCAGGAGTCGTTAGACAGTAAACTATCGAACGGAGTCTGAAGTTTTAAGTAGGTAGGTGCTGAAAAGCTTTTTTATGTTGCAATTTGTTAACTAACTTCTGTTTTGACCCAGGAGAGGAATTGGGTTAATTTACATTTAGTTACATAGGTAAAAATGCGAACACCCATCGACTGAGAGCTTTTAGCAAACTGAGTAAGCTAGTTATTTATTTCTGCCGCGCTGCACGAGAACACCTCACCCCCTTGAAGGGTTACACTCGAGCTTTATCAAAACTTATGAAATGTTTGGGTTTATGTATGAGTTTAATAAAGAAAGAGAGTTGCTCTTCTGTATTTCCTTTTCCATAGAGTACTTTGGAGTGAGAATTTACATTCTAATGACTCTGTAAATTTTCGGATAATGTAGTGGTCATTAGAACTCCAGTCTCCGTAAATACTTTAGATAGGTTGCAAGGAAAAGTACTAAGGACCACAATATAAATTGTAAAAAGCAGTACGGATTTATCGAGATAAACAGTCAAATTACCTACGGGTGTAAATTTTAAGTAAATCAAGTCACGTCATCGATACTGACCTAAGTGTGATTCAAATTGTGGAATTTCAAGGGAAGAAGACAGTTTAATGCTCATCAATTGTTCGACTGTTCAAAAAAACATCGAGCTATGATTGGGAGTAGCGATATCCGAGAATACAAGTGGCGCTTTTCCGAGGCTAGTTCTGATGATGAAATCAATTCCTAATCTATTTATAGTGGGGGCAATGAAGTCGGGTACGACTTCGCTTCATAATTATCTGGACGAACATCCAGAAATCTGTATGAGCCAGCAGCCTAAAGAAACTCAGTACTTTGTCAAAGAACTCAACTGGTCTAAGGGCCAAGAGTGGTATCTGAGTCTTTTTTCCCCTGCCGATGGAGTACGGGTTATTGGCGAATCATCTACAGATTACGCAAAACTACCGCGTTATCAAGGGGTTGCCCAGCGCATTGCTCAATTCAATCGGGATGCTCGGATCGTCTATATCATGCGAGACCCCATCCAACGCTCTATCAGCCACTACTGGTGGGAAGTTCAGTGGTCTGCGGAAGGTCGCCCGATGCTGGAGGCAATCAAAAGTACGAAAGACATTACCGATATCAGCTACTACGCCATGCAGCTGGCTCCCTACATCGATACACTTGGTCGCGATCGCATCATGACGCTGACCTTGGAAGAACTCAGTGCGAACCCCCAGCAAACCCTCTCGGGTCTATTTGAATGGTTGGGAGTTGACCCATCTTTCATTCCTCCGAGTCTCAACCGGCGCGATAACGCTGCAACACAAAAAGTTTCCAAAGTCTGGGGAGCTTCTTATATCTCTCGGTTACGCGGCACTCCAGCATGGGATGTTCTCAAGCGGGCCATTCCCTCTCAAGTTCGTGCTGGTGCGATTAAAACCCTTTCTCGACCTGTCGAACGGGATTCGGGTGATGTCGAGCAAGCCATCGACTACTTGCGTCCCATTCAGCAACAACAAACTGCCGAACTCAGCCAACTCTTGAATCGGCAGTTTCCGGAGTGGACAACACTCTATGGATCTTGAAAATGACACTTGCAAGTCGAGATTTACCACATCTTCGTTGCCAACCTCACTCGAAAAGATCTCGCCATCTCTTCAAACTGACCCCTAGCACGAAAATTTGACTGCGAGATCGGCTTTAGTTCAATCTTCTTTATCTTATTGTTTTCACTGAATCTTCCACCACTCATGAAAACCCTTCAAAACTCAAAAACCCACACAGCTCAGTCGGTTCAAGCCACCCAACATATCGTATGCTGTACGGCTTTTACCAAACAAAGTTGGAAGTGGTTCGCACCCGAACTCTCCGGAGAAAACCTTCACTGGCATTTCTACTATTATCAACCAAAAGGATTGTTCGAAAAATACGTAAAGCATCCGAACCTGACGATGATTCGCACCTGCCGAGAAGCCGTACTTACCGTTAAGGAACAGGGTGCAAAAATCCTTTTTACCCACGACCCTGCTGTATCGTTTTGGTGTGCTCTGTTCGTGAAGCAGCTCGGTGTCGAGGTCGAACACATTGCGTATTCTTTTAACTATCCTAAGCTGCCGCGAGGAGTCAAGCGCAGTCTGATGACCGCTGCATTTGCGGATATCAGCCGCTTTGTGGTCTATTCAACCATGGAGAAACAGCTCTATCACGAGTATTTTGGGATTCCCTTAGAGCGCATTGATGTGTGCCTTTGGAGTGTAGGACAGCCCGAAGTTCAACCGGATACACCTTTAGAAACAGGAGATTACATCTGTGCGATTGGGGGAAATGCACGAGACTACCATTCTCTAATGGTTGCAATGGAACAGTTGCCCGATATCCCGCTTGTGTTGGTAACCCGACCGGAAAACCTAAAAAATCTAGACATTCCTACCAATGTCAAAGTTCGGGTAAATATTCCCAAACCCCACGCATACAACATTATTAAGCATTCCCGCTTTATGGTGCTTCCTCTAAGTGGTTCGGAAGTGCCATGCGGTCACGTGACTCTTGTTGCTGCGATGCATCTGGGAACAGCTTTTGCAATTACGAATTCCGATGGCGTGCGCGATTACGCGATCGAAGGTCACAATGCACTGACTTGTGAGGCTTTTTCACCTGAGGGTTTAGCTCAGACGATTCGCACTCTTTGGGATGACCCACAAATGTGCCAGGAACTCGGTCAGAATGGCTTGAAGTTTGCCACAGAAAATTGTTCGGAGACCTCAGCGTTGCGGCACCTCCGAAATATTCTCGTGCAAAGGGGTCTGCTCGAAACTGTAGAGACTCCCGTTACTTGAGCGTGAGCGAGATCGGTTTTCGATTCTGAATCTCCGATCGAACACAAGAGATGAGACTCAAACCTCTCATCTCTTATTCCTATGAAAATGAAAAAGTCGAGTTAGATGTTTTCGTAACAACGGAGAGGGGGGGATTCGAACCCCCGATGGCTGTGACACCATAACAGATTTCGAGTCTGCCGCATTCAACCGCTCTGCCACCTCTCCAGCAGGTATATTATATTCTACTCTAGTTTGCGTCCCGACCGATCGCGTTTCCGATCGTTTTGGGTCTTATCCAAAGTGGTTTGGAAGGTTTCCTCGGGACTCCAACGCACCGCACCATCGCGATGAGTCCAAAATAACTGAATTTGCCGAGTTTGTAGTTTTTTGACTGTCTCGCTGTCAAGGGAATCGGAAAACGCGATCGCCACTTTGGGATTGAGAGCCTCTAAAAGTCGATCGGAAATTTCTGCCCCCGACCAACATAACACCTCGAGCTCCGGCAAACTCTCACCGGCCAGGAGTTGAGTCTGCTGCTGAATATCCAAATTACCCAACACCAACCAAGTCTGTTCCCGAATCCGTAACTGCCAGACGGGAGGATTGGCATTGAGCAGTGTCACGGATGTCGCACCCATAGGTTCGGTTTGCTTAACCGACAGGGGAACGCTCGATCCGTCTTGCGATCGCACTGCTGCCAAAATTGCTTCCAATCTGGAATCCGGTGGAGATGCTGGATAATACCAAGTTTGAATCGGAAGCGAGTCTAATAAGAGTTGCCAGCCGGAATTTTGTCCGATTGGAGGACGCATCGCCAACGCCGCCTCAATTCGATTAATTCCCTGACTGCTGAAAAAAGGCAGTACTACATAACGAACGGTATTCGTATCCCCACTATTTAATAGTGTCACTTGCCATCGATCGCGAATCGCTAAAATCGGTTCCCGTCGCGTATTCAATACCGTGACTTGAAACAGGTTGTTGGCTTGATGCCAAGCGGGAAACACCACTATGCCTAACGAGAGGAAAAACAACATTACCCATAGAACCCAACTGGGAGATTGGACTTTTTTTCCCGATCTCTTTCGATCGGCTTGCCACGTACAATACAGACAAACCGCTCCGAGAAGTCCGTATAACGCGACGAGTTGCCAAAGCGCGATCGTTCCGACAGCGATACTATTTCCGGGAAGTTCGCTAAAAAATTCGACGATCGCCAGCAAGCCGCGAACGGGATAGTACAGTAACCCTGCCACAATACGACCCACTGCCGGATACACCAATGCAGCAATTCCACTAACAAATCCACCGATCGTAATTAAAGAAAGTAGAGGCGTGGCGATCGCATTCACGAGAACGCTGTAAGTACATACCACGCTGAAATAGTACATTTGTAGGGGAAGCGTCCAAATGGTTGCCGAAATCGGAACTGCGAGCGCTGTAGCGATGGCAACGGGTAGTCGATCCCAACGCTTCACCAACGGGTTAACGGTAACGATCAATCCCAAAGTCGCGGCAAAACTGAGCTGAAATCCGACATCCCGAATCCACAGGGGATCGTACAGCAGCAAAATGACAGCCGCCAGTAACAAAATACCCACGGGTCTGACTTTTCGTTGCAGTACTAAACCCACCAAGCCGCCAAATCCCATAATCGCAGCCCGCAGTACCGAAGCTTGAAAACCCGCGAGTCCGGCATAGAAAACCAATGTCACCGTACCCAGCCAAAATTTTGTCCCCTCGGAAAGTCGTCGGGCAATTGCCAGGACTAAGCCTAAAATCAGGGTTACGTGAAAACCGGAGGCAGCTAAGGCGTGTGCCATACCTACGAGAATAAATCGATCGCGAATCTCGTAGGGTAAATCGACGGATCTGCGTCCGAGTACCATTGCACTCACTAATTGCCCTTCCGGACTTCCCAACCCTTCTACTTGGGCGCGAACGATACGCTGGCGAATTTGCCAGAGTCCCCCAAATCCGGCATCGGCAGTGGGTTGAAGATTAGAGCGCTGAATTTCATCCCCTCTCATTCCAGCAAAAATACCTTGCCAAGCCAGGTAGTTAGAGAAGTCAAACGCGCCGGGATTGGTGGCGGGTGTGGGTTCGTAAAGTTTTCCCGTTATCGAGATTTCCAGTCCTGGATGCAAACCGGTTCCTTGCAGGAGGGGAACGGTGACGTAGAGTTTTCCTGTGACGGGTCGATCGATTTGGGATAGGGTGTTGGAACTGCCGTTGTCTGCACTGGTTGTTTCTTGAAGTTCGATCGCTTGAAGTTCAAATTGTACCGATTGAGAACGAGTCAGGCGAGGAGAACTCACGACTTTACCGCGTACTGTAACGATTTGTGCCTCGGCTTCTACATCAGCGGAGGGTACGAACTGGCTGATGTCATTGACAGCCGGTTCGGGAACGCGAAGTTGAAAATAAAAAGCAGCCGAAAAGGCGATCGTTCCTGCTGTTATCCACACCCACCATCTCGGCCCCATCCGCCAGAATCTAGGCACGATTGCTGCCAAAATAAACCCCAAAGCCAGTAACCCATACTTGCTTTGGGGTAATGTTGCCATCATCAAGCCGACAATATAAGCCAAACTTAAAATGATGCCAGCACCTTGAGACATTATTTAAACAATTTAGAGGTAATTGAGATGGGTGATGGGAAGCGAACGCTTAGATAGATAAACCCAGCTTCAACCCTAACATTGCATGAAGGAACATGACGCACAATGTCGTGCCCCCCAAATACGCATGGACGCTACGTAGGGAGGAACGATCGCCCCAAAAACCACTCAACGACAATCCGGCTTGAATGGATAGCAAAATCAAAACGATCGATCCAGTCCAGAAATGAGGACTTTCGAGGACGGCTTCCCGTTGCATAACCAGCGAGAGTAATCCGCCGGTATAGCCTAACGCCAGAAAGAGGAACATGAAAGGAGCAATTTTGCGGTGAGTGCTGAAATTTTCACCAGAGACCGTAGCTTCTGTCGCCATTCGTCCGCGCCAACCGGTCAATCCCACAGCACTACCCATGGCAAAGATAACGATTCCCATCATTAATGGATGTCCCCAGTGGACGATCGGTTCGGGCATTCCCAAATTCCGAAATTGACTGGCAATGGGTTCGAGTAATTCACTAAGATTCATCGCAAATTCTGACAGCTTTGAACGAGATACATGGACACAATAGAACGAAGATTTTCACGAGCTTTGCCTTCTTTAAGTTGAGAGATTGCAACCGTTTTAACCCTTAGGATAATTTGTGCAAATATGGGTGCATCCCTGACCTGCACGAATATCTGGCTTGCATTCGCCACAATTACAACAACAAAAAGTGACCTCTCACAATAGCTACTGTAAAAGGAGGTCTATATCTACCCAAATATTGACGTTTCAGAAGCAAGGAAAATCTTACTTTTTTAGTTTATAACGTTTTGTGAAGTTCTCATACCTCAAAGAGAGTGGTAAACGCCATACACTCCTGAGGGATCGTTTCACAACTGAGAATTTTTCTTAGTAAAGCGCACTTTTACAGACGTTATTTTTTTGCACGGCTTAGAAATGATTAAGCCAAACTATCTTCCATCATCTTTTGTTTTTTCTTGATGTATAAAACTTTGACAACTGGATTATGTTCGCTGGCAACTTCCTTGATTTCAAACAAATCTAGCGCTTCAATCAGCTTTCCCAGCTTGTTATAACCATAATTTCTCGGATCGAATGAAGGGGATACTTTATTAATTTGTCCCCCGACCGGAGCTAAATTGGCCCAGCCATCTTCATCGGCAATTGCTTCATAGGCATGTTCGATTAGCTCGATCGGAACTCGATCCGTTTCACCGAGAGTGTCGCTATCTTCAGGAAATTCTGGAACGACTTCCGTTTTTACATAATGAGAATCTCGATTGAAATTCGCCACTTTACTGAGAATAGATGTTGACTCAGTACGTTCAGAGATCGGCTCTGATTTAGACAGAATTTCCACGTAGGTAAACTTATCGCACGCTTTCTGAAAAGGAATTGGCGTTTTTCGCTCCCCAAAGCCATAAACCAACAGCCCAGATTCTCTCAAACGACAAGCCAGACGAGTATAGTCGCTATCGCTAGATACGATACAAAAACCATCAAAGTTATCTGTATACAGCAAATCCATCGCATCGATAATCAATGCACTATCGGTCGCATTTTTCCCTGAGGTGTAGCTATATTGCTGAATCGGCTGTATGGCAAACTCATGTAATCGTTCCTTCCAACCTTTCAGGTGAGAGCTCGTCCAATCGCCATAGATTCTTTTGACGTTTGCCGTGCCATACTTAGAAATTTCTTCGAGTAAAGCAGAAATTAATTTGGAACTAATATTGTCGGCATCGATTAAAACCGCCAAATTTTGTGAAATCTGAGAACGATTGGAGAAGCTGAGATTATCAAACAGCGTTCCGGAGCGATCGAATTTTTCGAAAAAATTGTTCGAGATGGACAGCTTACCTTTCATTCACCAGCAACCTTAAATGACTCCATCGGGATTCAATCTCATTATACTGACGGATTTTTCATCAATGGAAACTCTAGCTTTTGGCGTTGCTCCAGATACAAATGAGCCACTCGTCGTGCAAAATTCCGAATCCGACCGATGTATCTAGTGCGTTCCGTTACTGAAATCAGACCCCGCGCATCGAGCAGATTGAAGGTGTGAGAGCATTTGAGGACGTAATCGAGACTCGGGGCGACCAATCCTCGTTCGCATAACTGAGCCGCTTCCCCTTCGTAAAGACTAAATAGAGTAAATAGCAACTCTGGATTGGACGCTTCAAAATTATAAACGCACTGTTCGATTTCACTTTGTAAGTGAACATCACCGTAAGTCAACTCATCCGTCCAGCGGATTTTCGGAAATGCATCGACCTCTTGAAGGTACATCGCCAGCCGTTCGAGTCCGTAGGTAATTTCAATCGAAACCGGCTTGCAATCAATTCCGCCACATTGCTGAAAGTAAGTGAACTGAGTAATCTCCATCCCATCGAGCCAAACTTCCCAGCCCACACCCCACGCACCCAGCGTCGGAGACTCCCAGTTATCTTCGACAAATCGGATATCGTGGTTTTCCACGGCAATTCCTAAAGCCCGCAACGAATCGAGATAGAGATCCTGAATGTTATCCGGTGAAGGTTTCATCAGCACCTGGTACTGATAGTAGTGCTGATAGCGATTGGGATTTTCGCCATATCGTCCATCCGTCGGTCGCCGACAAGGCTCGACATAGGCAATCGACCAAGGTTCGGGCCCGATGGCTCGTAAAAATGTATGGGGATTCATTGTCCCCGCGCCCTTCTCTGTGTCGTAAGGCTGAGCGATCGCACAACCACGAGCGCCCCAATATTTGTGCAGCGTCAATATTAAAGACTGAAAATTCACCAGATTTCCCCCTCGCTGAGCTAGATCGATCTAGGGTGTAGACTCACCTATTCTCTCTTAGAGGTGCTCGACTAAACAACAGCCGGTTCTGCCGGGAATAGTCGAGTTTGAAACCCTTGAGCAGAGGGAGATTCAGAGATTGTCAATTTTTTTTTGCCAAAAGGGTTGACGCAGATGGGTGAGGTCGTGTTATGTTAGTAAAGCGCTGAGGGG